>JBGFRX010000022.1:0-3684 GCA_041694885.1 Microcaldota archaeon
GTGTAATTCTTCAATATCCGGGCCCTTCCTGCCTTGCCCATTGTCTCGTTCTTATCAGGATCGCCTGCGAGGGCGAGCATCCTCTGCGCCATTTCCAAAGGCGAATTCACTAGGTATCCGGTCTCTCCATCAATTATGGAATAGGTTGGTCCGCCTTCTTTTACCGAAATGCACGGCTTTTCCGAAGCCATGGCCTCGAGGGGCACTAATCCCCAATCCTCGTTTATCGCAGAAAAAAGCACCGCGTATGCATTCGCATAAAGCGAGAGGAGCTCGTCGCTGTCCGCGTCCAGCCTGAATTCGATGTTCAAACCGTTCGCCAGCTTCTTGAGCTTTTCGAAGTACCTCAACTCGCGCTCATTTTTCTGGAGGAATCCGGCAAGCATGAGTTTCCAGCGCTTTTGCTTCTGCGCAGCGGAAAAAACCCTGAACGCCTCGAGGACGTACTCGAACCTTTTCTCCGGTGTTATCCGGGAGGGATATAGGAAATAGTTTCCATATCCATCGTTGCGGAACTGCTTCGGATCCACCCCGGGGTGTATTATTTCCGCGTCCCGGCGCTTCAGGTAGTTGCTTATCCTTTGATTCGAGATTTCGGAATTCGTGACTATTTTCTCTATTTTCGGCACTACCTGGAATTCCACGGCCTTGTACGCGGAGAGCAGACCCGCGTTGAGCGCCTTTTTCTGGAGGGAAAACTCCTTCATCCTGAACTCATGGAGGTCAAATGCCTCGCGGTTCGGCGTGTGGCAGTACCAGCACACGCGCTCGTTCCTGTTGCGTATCCACTCGCTCGGAGTTCCATGCGCGTTTATCACATCGTAATCTTCGCGTATTTTGGTGAAATAGTAGCGGAAGCCCGCGGCAATCGCGCCTGAGCGCCTGATGTCATTGCCCATGAAGAAGAACGGTTTCTCCAGCAGCGAAGCCGGAAGGACGCGCACGTCGAAATCCCTGAACTCCGGGAAAGTGTTCTCGGGCTGGTAGATCACGGAATATATCACCGGGTTGAACCTCTTCGCGATTTCGAGCACCACCTTCTCCGCGCCTCCGCGCTGATATAAGAAAGGATGTGCAACTATCAGCTCCATCATTTCCCTTTTTCAGGCAGGATGAGCTTTGCAATCCCCTGCTCTAACGAAATCTCCGCCACGAAACCAAGCTCCTTCTTCGCCTTCGAGGTGTCCGCAAGCGTCGCCTGCACGTAATTTTTTATTTCATTTTTTACGTACAGCGGCTTTATGCGGGTTCTGAGTTTTGCATTCAAAATTTTGACCATTTGGTTGAGTGTGTACGATTTTCCGGTGCCCACGTTGTAAATTCCGAACTTAACCTGGGATTTCATCGCGAGGCCGTTCGCCCTTACGACATCTTCTACGTACGTGAAGTCGCGGGTCTGCGTGCCGTCGCCGTAAATCACCGGTTGTTCCCCTCTTCCCATAGCCCACAAAAATTGCGAAATGAGGTTCGCGTATTTGCCTTTCGCCCTTTCATGCGGCCCGTAGACGGAAAAATACCTCAAGCCGATTATCTTCATCCCATACAATTTGTGGTAGAGCTCCGCGATGCGCTCCATCGCGATGCGCGCCTCGGTGTAGAAATCCGCAACTTTTGGGATTATATCCTCGCGATGCGGAGGCACAACGCCGTTGTATATGGACGAAGTGGAGGCGAATATCACCTGCGAATTGCTTTTTTTGGCGAACTCGAGAAGTACTATGAAGTCGTCAATGGCTTTCGCGAGCAGCCGCGGGTTCTCCTTGTACATTGGAGTGGAGGAATAAATGCCCTCGTGGAATATAGCTTCCGGTTTTCCGACATCCAGTTTATTCAAATCGGCAACCTGGCCTCTCACGAGTTTTACATTCACGCCTTTAAGGTTTCCCTCGCTCCCTGTGTGGAAATTGTCCAGTATCGTAACGCTATGCCCTTCCTTTACTAACGCGGCTGCGAGGTTCGAGCCGATGAAGCCGGCTCCGCCTGTTACTAAAATTTTCATTTTCTTACCTTCATTTCAGCGTGTGTTATCTATTTCAGGTTTTCAGCTCGGTGCGTAACCCGCAACTCAAAACCCGAAACACTAAACTGGGAACGATAGGGGTACTTGGGCCCGCGCGGAAGTCCGTCTCCCGTTTCGGGTTTTCTGTTCCGAAACCGGAAATATCGAACCGCGAATCCCCACTGTGTGAGAGTGGTGTCTTGACCATTATCGGCATTTTTTGCATGAAAATGCTTTCGACTACGGGCCCAATTGTTTAGTATTCAACAGAACTACATCCTATAAATCTTCGCTTTGAACGCGCGGACTTCCCGAAAATATTGAAAACGCGATCGAAAAGAGCGAAGCTCTTTTCCGGGCTTGCAGTCGAATTATCAACTGCATGAAACTGGATAAACCCGGTTTTTTGAACGAAACCTTAGGACAAACAACCATCTACTGACGTGAGGTGAGGGAATTATAAACCCTTACCGTCTTTTTATTTTCATGACTTCAGTTTCAGTTCTGCTTCCGACATTCAACGAAGGCGGGCACATAGAGCAGATAATCAGGACAACGCGCGAAGTCGTGCCTGATGCGGAGATAGTCGTGGTAGATGGGCTGAGCACAGACGATACTGTAAAGAAGACGGAGCGCCTTGGCGCGAGGATAATTCTCGAAAGGAGGAAGGGCAAAGGGTTCGCGATAAAAACCGCGCTCAGGGAGATAGATTCGGATTACGCAGTTATGCTCGATGCAGACCTGACTTATCCGGTTGGCGACATACCAAAATTCCTCGAGAAATTGAAAGAGTACGACGTGGTTATGGGTTCGCGGTTTAGAGGGCACATGGAAGATGGTTCGATGTCCACGATCAATGCCTTCGGCAACGGCATAATATGCCTTTTCGCGAGTGCGCTCTACCTCAAACCCGTGAGCGACGTATGCACCGGCATGTGGGGATTCACCAGGAAGGCGTACAAAAGCATCGAAATAACTGCGCACACATTTGAACTCGAATGCAACCTGTTCGCGCAGGCCGCAAAAAAAGGGCTGAAGATAGCGGAGATTCCGATAAATTATTCTAGAAGGGGCGGAAGTTCGAAAGTGCAGCTGGCAGACGGAGTGAAAGACTGCATATTCCTTCTCAGGGAACGCTTCAGGCCTTAGAAGACGGCCGAGCGATGCACAGCAGGTCGTTTCCCAGATTGTTGAAAAAGAGGCGCTCGCCCAAACTGTCGAGCCTGAGCGTAACCAGGACCCTGAGGACGACCTTCACGAGAGGATTTTTGCCAGTGGAGCTGTCCGCCAGATGGCTGAACCTGCGGAAGCGCGTGATGTTTCCCATGTAAAGCACCTCGTAGCCCGTGTGCTCAAGGAGTTTTGAGAGTGTTTCCTTCGTGAAATAAAACAGGTGCTCTTCGGGCTTTATATTGACCACGTGGGTTATCCACCTGTCGAAATCAGGGGTGGATATCATGAGTACCGAGTTCTTTTTCATGCTCGCCCTAAGCTTTACGAGATAGTCGCGTGGGTTTTCCAGATGTTCGATAAGGTCGCTCATATTCACCAGGTCGAACTTCATTCCGGCCGGAATGGTTTCATGAAGCTCGAGTCCGAAAAGTTCCCTCGCTTTTTTCCTGGACGCGGGATTGAGCTCCGAGCCCGCAAACATAGTGAAGCCGAACTCGCGGCAGGTCGCAAGA
>JBGFRX010000005.1:0-71081 GCA_041694885.1 Microcaldota archaeon
GCGCAACTCCTACTATTCCCCTTATCGCACGATCCAGGTCGCCTATGTTTTTTTCCATTATTCTCACCTTTGGCTTCGCAAGGAATGCTGCCACTACCATTAAAAACTTTTCGTCGAGGTGCTCTGTTCCTGTATTGAAAAAAAGCGGAAAAAAATTATAAAAACTCCCCTATCGCCTTCCCTATGGCCTCGCGAGCGACTTCGTGCATCACTAACGGTTTGTCTTTGAGCTGGGGGCTTTCCTCCTCGTAAGTGGGCCTTTCCTCCTTGTAGAACACGCCTATTGGGATTTTGGCATAATTGGAATTCATTTCCTCGAACGCCTTCTCGAGCGCTGCTGTTTTGTTTTTCGGATCGTGATTCACCGCATCCAGTTTGTAAACCCTCTGCTGCCACCACTGGAAAGTATTCAGTTTGTTGAAAGTGACGCAAGGCTGCAAAACGTCCACAAGAGCGAAGCCCTTGTGCGATATCGCCTGCTTCATTATCTCCTTCATGTGCATTATGTCTCCTGCGAATGCGCGGGCTACGAATGTTCCTCCTCCTGCCAACGCGACTGCGAGCGGGTTGAACTGCACCTCCAAATTCCCATGAGGAGTGGATTTCGTCTTCATCCCTTTTTGGGAAGTGGGAGCTACCTGACCAGTGGTCAGCCCATAGACCGCATTGTCGTGCACTATGTAGGTCATGTCTATGTTACGCCGGAACGAATGGAGGAAATGTGCTGAGCCAATTCCATATCCGTCCCCATCTCCACCCTCTGCAATGACTGTGAGCGAATGGTTAGCCAATTTGATTCCTGAGGCAACAGGTATGCTCCTTCCGTGCAGCGACTCGTATCCGTACGTATTAATATAGTGGTTGCTTTTTCCCGAGCAGCCAATTCCTGTAGCCATAACGACTTTTTCCCTCGGGATTCCGAGCTCGGAGAGCGCACCCTTGAGCGCCATGTGTATACTGTAGTCCCCGCATCCCGGGCACCATTGCGGCTTCTCCTTTGTCGTCAATTCCTGTATTGCGGACATCATGATCACTGCTTTCAGTTTTGGGTTTCGCGTTTTGGAACAGGGGGCTCGGAACCCTGAACCCGCTGTGCCTGGAGGTAGTCGTATGCGAAATCGTCCACAAAGCGCACGACCTTCTTTCCTTTCCAGTCATTAGCCGTGAGCTTCTTCACCTGTTCCGCTATTTCCTCTGCGAAGAACTGCCTCGCATCGTACTTGAGGAATTTGAAATCGAGCCTTATGCCAGCATACTCGCGGAGCACTCCTGCGAACTGGGCAGTGCTGTTGTTCTCCACCATTATTGTTTTTTTGAATTTTTTGAATATCTTCTTCAATTCCTTCGCGTTTAGCGGGAAGACATATATGAAATGGAGCACATTGGTAATTATCCCCTCCTTTTCAAGGGCTTTCATCGCGTCCAGCGCGATTCCTTTGTGTGAGCCCCAGCACACCAGCGTGATTTCAGCATTCTCAGGACCATAAAGCCGGGGCATCTCCACCTCGTTCTTTATTATCGCTTCCAATTTGCGCATGCGTTTGTCAGCCATCGCCGCACGCATTGGGAAATTCTCGGTGCTGTATCCGCTTTCGTCGTGCTCATACGAGCTCGCGACGTGAAGGCCTCCTTTCACCCCTGGAATCGGACGGGGTGAAATCCCATCCTTTGTTAACGCATATCTTTTGTAGCGCGTGGAAAGGGGAAGGTCCTTCATGTCCTGGGTTATCATCTTCCCCCGTTCTATTCTCACCGCGAATGCATCGAATTTCGTGCACGAGAAGTACGTTTCCGAAAGGTACTTGTCGCTCAGCACCACAACCGGAAGCTGGTATTTGTCCGCGATGTTGAGTGCTTTTGCGCTGTGCACGAATGCCTCGTGCATGTCTCCAGGAGCTATGAGCACCCTTGGGAATTCCCCCTGGCTCGCGTTGAGCGCGAACTTCAAATCCGCCTGCTCAGTCCACGTAGGCATTCCTGTGCTCGGTCCGGTTCTCTGCGCAAGGAAAATCGTGATTGGAGTTTCGGCCATTGCAGCCATTCCCATCCCCTCCACCATCAGGGAGAAGCCGCCTCCGCTCGTTCCTGTTGCCGCGCGCACTCCTGCATAGGAGGCGCCTGAAGCGTAAAGCACTGCCGCAATTTCGTCCTCGGTCTGCTTCACCAAAACGTCCAGATCGTGCTCCTTCTGCGCAAGGTAATGGAGTATTGTGGATGAAGGGGTCATGGGGTATGCCGAATAGAACTTGAGACCTCCTGCTGCTGCACCCAATGCGAGTGCCTCGTTCCCGGTTATCACCATCTTCCTTCCGTCGCTCTTCTTCTTCATCTTGTACCCGAAACCCTCCGCCTCGCCTTTGTGGTTTGCGAGCACGTAATCGTAGCCCGCCTTCGCTATCTTCACGTTCTGGTCTATAACCTGCTGGCCCTTTTTTGTGAAGGTCTCTGCGAGCACGTGCTCAAGGAGAGAAATATCATAGCCCATAATCGCGAGCGAGGCGCCCAGCGCGATCGTGTTCCGCATTATCATGTTCCCGCCGTTGTCGATAGCCAGTTTGAGCAGGGGAACATCGAATTTTTTTATGTCCTGTCTCAATTCGTTCTGCTCGATTTTGGTTGTGCTGCCATCGTAGATTATCGCGCCGTTCTCTCTTACCTGCTCCTTGTGGAAATCCACTGTTGGCCTGTTCAGGCAGACCACGAGGTGGTTGGTTTTCGAGGGCGAATTTACTCCGTCGTCGCTTACCCTTATCTGGAACGTGTTTTCCCCCCCTCGTATAAGTGATGGATATTCCGGATAGCCCACCACGTCCAGCCCGCCGCGAGTGAAGACCTTGCACATCGTAAGCCCGGAAGCCATTATGCCCATTCCTGCTTCGCCGCCTATCTTCCATATGAATTCAGCCATAATGTACCCTCGTCAAAAGTGAATTTTTCAAGCGCCTTTCCCAACAGGAAAGTGAGTTAGGGAAAAGCATTTATAAAATTACCTAAACGGGGTTCGGCAATTGCCGTTAGCGCTTCTCGGGAATCGGGTAATTGAGCGCAGCATTCACGATTTTTATTTGACGCAGCTGGGGCATAGCACAGCAGCACGCGGCTAATTACTTTACTCTGAGCAAATCCGCCTTTGTGACTATTCCTACTGTTTTCCCTTTTTTCATTATGAGCACCGCGCGGTTGTAGTTCAGGAGCTCGAGCAGGAGACGGTATGGCGCATCCTCTTTCACCATTGGGAACGAATCGGCCATGACTTCGCGCACCCTGAGCTCCTGCACGCGCCTGCTGCCTTTGTATTCGGAAAGGAAATGCACTATGCTGTCTTCACTCACGCTTCCAATTACGTTTTCGCGCTCGAGTACCGGCAATTGCTCTATATTTTTGCCCTTCATCGTCCTTAACACATCACCCAGCTTCTCCCCGGGTTCTGCGAAAATGACGCGCGGGTTCATTATATCTTTTGCGCGCACGTTCTCCTCGTGCTCCATGTCCTCAAGCGACTCGAACAGCCGCTTCACCACGTAATAGCCCGGCTCGATTTTTCCTGATTCGAGCTTTGCGACCAGGCTCTGGGAAACGTCCGCGATATCCGCAAGGCGCTTTTGGGTGAGGCTGAGGCGCAGCCGCCTTTTCTTTATTTCGGAAAGTTCCGGGAGCATGAGGGTATTACTAACAGAATAAATTTAAAGGCAGATATTCTTTTTGGAAAGGACATTTTTGAATCAACTGCTTCTGGAAGAAAAAGGAATTTTGAGAAGAATAATTCCAGGATATCTGGATTTGTTGATTATTGGATTAAGCCCAAAAACTGCGATAATTTTATTAAACCCGTGCTCTCCTATATGTTCCCATGTCCGGAGCGAAATACATAGTCATAACAGGTTCCATAATGTCCGGCCTGGGAAAAGGCATAGTAACTTCTTCCATAGCGAAAATCCTCCAGATGAGGGGCTATAGGGTCTTTCCCCTCAAGTTCGACGGCTATCTCAATGTGGACTGCGGGACCATGAATCCATTCAGGCACGGAGAAGTATTTGTCCTTGACGACGGAACCGAAGTGGACATGGATTTCGGAACTTACGAGCGGTTTTTGAACATCTCCCTCCCTGGAAGCGCTTCCATTACCGGAGGAAAACTTTTCCAGACGATAATCGAAAAGGAAAGGAAAGGCGACTATCTTGGAAGGGACGTGCAGTTCGTCCCTCACCTGACCGATGAAATAAAGGAAAGAGTTAGGAAATACGCGGACGAAACGAAAGCGGACGTTGTGCTCATTGAGGTCGGGGGAACTGTGGGCGACCTCGAGAACGGCTACTTTTTGGAGGCGATGAGGCAGCTCGCGGGTGAGGAGAAAACCCTGTTCGTGCAGCTCACCTATGTCCCGAGCTTGTCTCCCGGAGAGCAGAAAACCAAGCCCACACAGCACGCTAACCGGCTTTTGCTTTCAATGGGCATAAAGCCTGAAATAGTAATCACGAGGGAACAGGAGGAACTTGGCGAGGACGCGAAGGAAAAGATAGCGATGTACTGCAATGTGGACAGGGACGCGGTCTTCGACGACCCTCTCGTGGATACTGTTTACGAGCTCCCTCTTGTTTTGGAAAAGCAGGGGCTTTATGCAGTAGTGGCGCGCAAGCTCGGTTTGGATGATAAAAAGGAGGCCGATTGGGGTGAATGGAGTAAAAGAACCGAAAGGATAAAGGAGCCGAAACACAATCTCAAGATCGCGCTAATCGGGAAATACACCAAAGTGAAGGACTCGTATGTGAGCATCGCAGAGGCGCTCATACACTCCGGCGCGGAAGTGAACGCGGGCGTTGCCTGCGACCTCATGGACGCGGAAAGGATTGAGAGGGGAGATACCAGGGAAATCCTGAAGAACTACGACGCCATAATCGTTCCGGGCGGGTTCGGGAAAAGGGGGGTGGAGGGGAAAATCTCTGCGATAAGGCATGCGAGGGAGGATGGAATTCCTTATCTCGGACTGTGCCTTGGGATGCAACTCATGACTATCGAATATGCGCGCAATGTTGCGAAAATGGAAAATGCCAATTCAACTGAATTCGACGAAAAAAGCCCTTATCCGGTTATTGACATTCTTCCTGAGCAGAAGCAGATCGTGAAGAAAGGCGCCACGATGCGACTGGGCGAATACGAGATGAATCTGAAAAAAGGAACTGTTGGTTTCGAGGCGTACGGAGAGGAGAAGGTCCGCGAACGGCACAGGCACAGGTACGAGGTCAATCCTGAATTCGTCCCCAAACTTTTGGAAGCAGGACTGGTGATTTCCGGAACCCACTCTAAAAATGAAATTACCGAAATGATTGAGTGGAAGGGGAGTTTCGGGATTGCGACCCAGGCGCATCCTGAACTGAAGAGTCGGCTGGAGAAACCAGCTCCGCTTTTTGTCGCGCTTCTGAAAGCTGCGCTTAAGAACAAGAAACTATAAAATAGCGAATTTTTTCTTCACAAAATTGATCGCCTGCTGTGCGAGCCGGAGCGCCCTCTCAGCATCCGCATCGTCAAATGCCTCGGACGGTATTCCTCCGGGCAGGTCAGCGGGATGGCGCGTCGGAATGTAATTTCGAGAACACCATGCGACATCACCTCAACCTTGACTTTTGATTTTGCAGTTGGGCGAGGCGAGCATTTAAAAAGTGTTCGTAGCCAAATAAGTGTGGTGCAAAAATGAAAGGGTGTTTGCTTCATCGGAAATTGTGAATGCGCAGTATCCTTAGTTGCACTTCTGATTTTTGAAACAAGGCATAAGCATTAGCGGATGCGCTTTTTCTGCTTTTTGGCAAGGCGCACGCGCGTTTCCGGCAAGTTGCGGCGAAACCGGAAACTCGAGACAAATTTTCTCTCTTTAGATTTGGTAATGGACGAAGAAAAAAACAAAAAATGGTGATGAAAATGACTAGGAAAATGGATAACATATCCTTGGTGAAAATAGGGAAATTCGACAAAAGGGAAGAAGTGGTGATAGCCATACCGAAGCCGAACAAGATGGGCAACAAAATCGCCTGGAAACTGCTCGAGGAATCCACGCTTATGGGCAGGTCAAAGGAGCGCGGCGGCCTCATCCCGACTTCGAACCCGAAATACAAGGTGCTGGAAATACCCTCCACCGACATACCGCTCTACGTGAAAGGCGGGGTCTGCGACCTCGGAATTTGCGGAACTGACATGGTGGTGGAGACCGGCATGGTGGACATTCTTGCAGCAGAAAGGGCAAGGAAACGCGATTGGAACAAACGGGTTGCAGAAGCTGCTTCCTTCCTCTATAAGCTCGCGGATATAGGAAAGGAGATAAGGTTTTGCGTGGTTGCAGGAGCAGATAGAGCCGGCGAACCCGTGTTCTGGCTGAATGGCAGGCTCGTGGGCACCACATTCCCGAATATAGCCAAGGGATTCCTCACCAACCAGGGAGTCCGGGCAAATTACGTAATGCTCGGCGGCTCGGTGGAGCAGGCATACTTAGAGGGGATAATAGATGCGGGAACAGATCAAGTCGAGACAGGAAACTCGCTGAAAAAAGCAGGCATGGGCGTAATAGCGGAAATCCTCAAGACGCAATACTGCCTTTGGGCAAACAAGCAGGCGTATGGACTGAAAAGTGCGCTCATAGACCAGTTCGTCACCATAACAGCAGGGGTGCTTTCCGCAAAAAGGGACTACATACTGAGTGGAGGGGACAACGGCAAACTCAACAGCGGCAAAAAACTTCTTAAATTCAATGTGCCGCCTAAGAGCAAAGGAACAATAGATGGAGCTGTAGAAAAGGGCGAAATACCATGCAGCAAAAGCCCCACAGAATCTCCGCTCAGAGCGCCCGGTTGGTTCGGCTACGAAGTGGTTGTGGAGACGTCGCAGCTCATGACCACCCTTTCAACACTGAAAAAGACCGGAGCCCAGGACATCGTCTGGAAAAACCTTGATGGGTATGTGAAATGAAAACTTTCAGCCTATCCGCAGGAGAAAAAGAGCAAATTCCTTTTTTTTATTTATGTTTAAATGGGTTGCGAGCGGGAAATCCAGCAGATGCGGCCAAATCCTTAGGATATGCCTCTGTCAAAGAGAACATATTGCTGCCCGGTTTGCGGCAGCCTGGATAAGGATATAAATGCTGCAATGAATATACTCAACAGAGCTACGGCCGGAATGGCCGGAACTAACGCTTGTGGAGATGGAAGCAAAATTCCATCAGCGAAGCAGGAAGCCAAGGGCTGAAGCCCTTGGTAATTCACAAACATTGTACGATAGATGATTGCAGGACAAAAGAAAGCGAAACCGAAGAGAGGAAACAGGCTGATGATTACTATGGTGGAAAAGCTGACCCCGAAAGGGATGAGGGACTTTCTTCCCGAAGAGATGATTGCGAGAGAGCAGGTGCTGGAACAGGTAGTTCGTGTTTTCCGGCTTTACGGATTCAGGCCGCTGGACACACCTGCGCTTGAATATATGAGCACGCTCAGGGCAATGAGCGGGGAGGAAATTGCTGGCCAGATTTTCAAAATAGAGGACGATGAAATAGGGTTGAGATTCGACCTTACTGTTCCACTTGCGCGCATTGCTTCGAACAGCGCGATTCCAAAGCCGTTCAAGCGATATTGCATTTCAACAGTGTGGAGGAAGGAAGAGCCGCAGAAAGGCAGGATGAGGGAGTTCTGGCAGGCGGACGCGGATATAATCGGAAGCAAGAGTATGAGAAGCGAAGCCGAACTTTTGAAGATTGCGAACAGCGCGCTCCTTGCGCTTGGATTCGAAAAGCCCAGATTCCTGCTGAACAACAGGAAGATTCTTGATGCGCTTGCAGCGAAAATTGGTTTTGAAAGCGAGAAGGAGATTGTTTTCCGCCTCCTGGACAAGATGGACAAGCTCGGGAAGGAAAAGGTGCGCGAGGATTTGGAAAAATTGGTTGGAAAGGAGAAAGGAGATATGTTGTTTGATGCGCTTACCGCAGAAGGAACGAACGCGGAAAAGATTGCTGCGGCGAAAAAGATAAGCGAGGGGGGCGCAGGGGAGCTGGAGGAAATAGTTGCGAATGCGAACGGTTTGGATGTTGAAGTTGATTTCTTCCTCGTGCGCGGCCTGGGATATTACACCGGCCCCGTATTCGAGATAAAATTAGGAAACGAGATCGGAAGCGTTGGAGGCGGGGGAAGGTACGACAACCTGCTTGCACTTTATGGGCAGGGTGATTACGCAACCGGGATAAGTTTGGGAATAGAGCGGCTCATGTACCTGATTGAGAAGATGGATGCGAAAGAAAAGTGTGGAAAAAAGACCTACACTAAGGTGTTTGTCGCATCAGTGAAGGGCTTTTACGTGCAGAGCGCTGCGATTGCCGAAGAGTTCAGGAAAAACGGGATTGCCGCTGAAGTTGATTTGAACGAAAGGAATTTGGGCAAGCAATTTGATTATGCGAACTCGCTCGGAATAAACTATGTTGCAATAGTGGGCGAAAAGGAAGCAAAGGAAGGCAAAATAACGCTGCGCGATATGGAAACAGGAGAGGAAAAAATGGTGACTGCGAAGGAGGCAACAGTTATGATTTCCGGCAAATGGGCATATGAGAATGGTGAGGGCGGTTAGACAAATAATGCGGGGTTGACTTGATGAAGCAGTTTGGAGAAAAAATATCCCTTATAGTGCCTGCAATAATAATAGGGCTTTTCGTCTTCCTTTTCATCTCAATAGTTAGAACGAGCATATTTGGCCAGGTGGAAGGGGAAAAACATTTGTTTTTCGAAATAAGCTTCCTTCTCCTGCTTGCGATGGCCGCTGAGCTTGCAGTCGTTTACCTTAAACAGCCCTCCGTGGTTCTGCTTCTCTTAATAGGCGTTCTCCTCAGCTCGAGTTTTGTGGAGAGCGTGTGGCCCGCGCTTTCGCAGACAGTGCCTCTCTTCCCAAAAACCATTCCGAATTTCGTGACAGATGAAAAACTCATTCATGTGTTTGGGCAGCTTGGAGCTATTTTCATACTTCTCAAGGTAGGGCTGGATGTCAAATTCGGGAAAATATTCAATATAGAGAACGGCGTGGTTGGGCTGCTCGGGGTGGTAATCCCGTTTGTTGCCGGCTATCTCTACGCAACGCTCACTGGCGGAAATATTATCTATGGAATGTTCTTGGGCGCAGCGCTCGTTGCCACGAGCATAGGAATCACGGCCGCGCTCCTGAGGGAATACGGCCTTCTGAATACGCGGCTTGCGGAGGTGATTCTGGGCGCTGCTATCATAGATGACGTGCTGGGGCTTCTTGTGCTCTCCTTTGTGTCGGTATTTTCAGGTGGTTCTGCAGATGTTTTTTTGCTTGCTCCTGTGATTTTCAACACCGTGATATTCCTTACAGGAGGGGTGCTCGCAGGAAAATATTTCGTGAGGAAGTTCGTGGATGCGAACGCTATGGATTCAAAGAATCTGCTTGTGGTTCTTTCCTTTGCGTTCGTTTATTCATACATTTCAGAGTACATCGGACTTTCGAGCATAGTGGGCGCATTTCTGGCAGGCATAATACTCAACTCGAGCAAGCACAGGGCTGAAATAGACAAGAAGACGAGCGGAATAGAATTGATTTTTGCGCCCATGTTCTTTATCTCGCTCGGAATGCTGGTGGATGTTGGCGCGCTAGGAGAATTTTTGGTTCCGATCATAGCAATCACTGTGATTGCGATTGCGAGCAAATTGATCGGGTGCGGCCTGGGAGGACTTGCGATTGGACTGAAACAGACTGAAAGCGCTGCGGTTGGGATAGGCATGGCACCCCGGGGGGAAGTGGCACTCATCGTAGGGCTTATAGGGCTCACGAAGGGAGCACTTGATTCGGAACAATATACGATAATAGCTGCAATGGCTTTCCTTACTGCATTCCTGGTGCCTTTTCTTATGCAGCCGCTTTTGAGAAAAATTAAGCGTGATTGAGCTTACTTTTGTACCAGAGTTATTGTTTAGACAATAATAGTGATACCTTTGAGCGACCTGCAGTTTATTATTGTTACCGGTGATTTATCTCTCTCAACTACTCGCTCCCATAGTCTAGGCCGGTCAAGGACATCGGACTCTCAATCCTGCCAAAAGCAGGAAGGGAACTCCGAGAACTCGAGTTCAAATCTCGATGGGAGCGTAGATATTACATATCAGATCTCTATAGTAAAACGAACGGTTTTGTTTTCCATTTTCGTTGGGCTCAGTCCAGCCGCACCTTCTTCCCATCCTTCTCGAGCCACACGCCCGCCTCATTTGTAATCTCCCCAATCAGCGACGCGTCCACTCCGTGCCTTTTCGCCGTCTCGAGCACCTTCTCCTCCCATCTCCTGTCCACGATAATGCACATTCCGATTCCCATGTTGAAGGTGCGGTGCATCTCCCGTTCATCCTTGACTTCGGAATAAAGCACCTCGAATATCGGCTTCGCCTTGGGCAGATTATTCAGAAGGAATCCGTATTTCCTGTTCAGCCGCAGCAATTTTGAAAAGGCGCCCCCTGTTATGTGCGCAAGACCACATATCCTGCACGAGGATATCATCTCGAGGACCGGCTTCACATAAATTCGGGTAGGGGCAAGCATCTCCCTGCCCCATTTCCTGATATCTAAAATTTTCCTCGCAAGTGTGTATCCGTTGCTGTGCAGCCCAGAGCTTTCCAGGCCGACAATCGTGTCCCCTGGCTTTATCGCATCCCCTGTAATCATTTCCTTTATTTCCCCTATTGCCGTGAAAGCAAGGTCAAAGGGCCTTTTCCCTCCGGATATTATCTCAGGAAGTATCGCCGTTTCCCCTCCGACTATGTCTATCCTGCTTTCCTTTGCGCCGAGCACCAAACCCTTCATTATTTCAGAAACCAAATGTTCATCTTCCTTCGCGAGCGCGAGGTAATCTACTCCAGCGAGCGGCGTCGCGCCCACGCATATTATGTCATTCACGTTCATCGCGATTGCGTCTATCCCCACACTATCGTATTTCTCGAGCTCCTGCGCAACCAGTACCTTGCTTCCCACACCATCGGTGTGCATCGCGATTTTCCTTCCTGCGAAATCCACTATGCCAGCATAATGGCCCACGAGCGCGCCTTTCTTCCCTGCGAAAATCGCCTCGTTTATGCTGTTCTGTATCCTCTTCACTTTGGAAATGTCTATACCTGCTTCCAGGTACGTCTTTGCCATGCTGCTATTTGCCTGAAAACCATTAAAAAACAGCGGTGCAGGAGAGGAGGGTTAGATTCGCCAGTCCGTCAGCGAACCAAAAACTGAAAAATTTTCAGTGATTAAAGAATAAACAACTCTGCAAGCATGGATAGTATATATAAGCCAATCAGTATCAATCCATCGGTTTTGCTCATTTTTCCTTTAAGCAAAAATATGAATGAAACTATGGTGACTAGTATAAGAGCCGGAACAGTAACCAGCCCAAAATTTGCAGGCAGTGCTATCGGCCGTGCAATCGCAATTACCCCAAGCGTGAAAAAAAGAGTGAATATGTTGGAGCCTATGGATTGAGAGACGGCCAGCTCGTCAAATCCTTTTCTTGCGGCCTGGATCGCTACGACGAAATTTGGCAGGCTTGGGCCTAGTGCGCCAAGAGTAATGCCTAATATTATATCAGATATGTTTAGTGCTGTTCCAAACTCTACTAATCCTTGTGTAAACACTTCAGAACCGGCAATAAGCAAGATTCCTCCGATAATAAAAATATGAAAACCGTTTTTGATTGTAGCGAAATCATGCATCTTTCCAAAAGCAATTAAGGTTTTTGAAATTGCTTCTATCTCTTTTTTCTTTTCCTTGTTTGCAAGTTGTTTCTCCTGAGAATACACGTTTATTATGTATGGAATGAAAAGCAGGATAAATATCATACCATCCATTGCAGTTATTTCCAGATCTTCCAGTGCAATCAGTGAAACGACCAGTGTTGCTATCAGCATGAACACCCCGTCTCTGGTAATCACATGTTTTGGTATTCGTATGGGCTTGAGGAAAGCAGTTATGCCAAGAACAAGGCCGAGATTGACGATTACTGAACCAAGGCTTACGCCAACGCTTATTTGTTCATGGTTCTTGAATAGGGCCGATAATGCAACCAAAAGTTCTGGGAGGCTTAACATCACTGAAACGAATATAAGTCCGATTGCTATGTTCGTAGTTCCAAGTCTGTTTGCCACGGTGTTGGATGAGTCGGTTACCCATTCTGAGCCTTTAAGAAGTAGATACGCACCAATCAGCATCAATCCAATTGATAATATCATAGATTTGTTTATGTATATGAAATTAAAGATGTTATTGTTCCTTCCTCATTTTACACGCTACGTCCCACCCTAAACTATAACAATTATGCAATAATACTGCGTGATTGCTATGAGCAGAAGAGATAAATTTAAATAAGTAATTTCTGATTCTAAGAACCGAAAGGAAAGGTGATAATCGTGGTTGATGGATTCGGGATGCAGCTCGTCATCGCGCTCGCGCAGCTGCTCATAGGGCTCGTGTTTTCAATGGGCTCGGTGTATATAGCGCTCAAGATGTTCGACAGGTTCACTTACAGTCTGGACGAATGGAAGGAGATAAAAAGAGGCAACGTGGCAATAGGCATACTGCTTGGAGGCATAGTGCTCTCCATCGCGATAATAATCGAGGGCGGCGTCTCGAGTATAACCAAAAGCGTGGTGCCTGGGATGGATCCCACAGTTGCGCTCATCGCGTTCGTGATTGGGATACTGAACCTGCTCATAAGCGTGCTCGCCGCTGTGCTCTCAGTGTACGTGGCGATAAGAGTACTCGACTGGATAACTGTCGACATAGATGAGATGGCGGAACTGAAGAAGGGCAACGTTGCAGTAGCTGCGATGATGGTAGCAGTATTGCTTGCGATTTCCTTCGTAATAAAAGGCGCAGTTGCAGGAATAACCAACGTTGTCAATGCAACCGAGATTTTCAAGCTGCTGGGCATCTGAGCATCCATTTTCGGGCAATTCGTCGTCCGATTGTTTTTTATTTATTTTTTTGCATTCTTATCCCTGGTTTTGCACATGGACGTTAACAAGCAGAAGAATTTTTCCGATTGGTACAACGAAATAATGAAGGCAGCGGAGCTATGCGACCTCCGCTACAACATAAAGGGCTTCATAGTGATAATGCCCTGGGCGATGAGGAGCATAGAGCAGATATACAGATTCTACGATGAAGAACTTGAAAAGACGAATCACCAGCCCGCTTTCTTCCCCTCGCTTATACACGAGAAGTCGTTCGGCGCCGAGAAAGAGCACGTGGAGGGATTCATTCCACAAGTGCTCTGGGTGACTGAGGCGGGGAACAAGAAGCTGGAAGAAAGGTATGCGCTCAAGCCCACAGGTGAAGCGAGCATCTACCCAATGTACGCGCTCTGGGTGAACGGCCTTTCAGATTTGCCTGTGAAGATTTACCAGAAGAACTGGGTGTGGAGGCACGAGACAAAGGCAACCAAGCCATTCATACGCGGACGCGAATTCTTGTGGATAGAGGCGCACGACGTCTTTGCAGCGAGTGAAGATGCGAAGAAGCAGGTAATGGAAGATGCGGGCATGGCGAAAAAGGTCATTTGGAAAAAACTGGGCGTTCCGTTCATAATGTTCAAAAGGCCGCAGTGGGACAAGTTCGCAGGAGCCCAGGATACATTTGCTGCAGACACGCTCATGCCTGATGGAAGGGTTTTGCAGATCGCGAGCACCCATCTCCTTGGCCAGAATTTCTCAAAGGCATACGGGATAAAGTACATGAATGAAAAAAACGAACCGTCGTATGCATGGCAGACCACTTATGGGCCCGGAATAAACAGGATTTATGCAGCAATGTTCTCCGTCCATGGCGACAACAAAGGCCTGGTGCTTCCGTATGAAGTTGCGCCTGTGCAGGCCGTGATAATCCCCATAATAAGGAAGGGCAGCGAAGAGAAGGTGCTTTTCTCTGCAAAGAAACTGGAGAAAAAGCTCTTGAATGTTGCGCGCGTACAGCTGGATGCGCGCAGCCAGACGCCTGGATTCAAGTTCAATTACTGGGAGCAGAAGGGTGTTCCGCTCAGGATAGAGATAGGAGAGCTGGACATAGCTTCTGAAAGCGCGGTATTGGTTACGCGCGACAACGGGAAAAAGAAGAGCGTGAAAATTTCCGATCTGGAGAAAGCGGTGCGGGAATCAGGAAGAGAAATCGATGCGCGGATTTCCGCAAAAGCGGCCCAGAACTTCTCTTCATCATTGGATTCCGCGGAAAGCGCAGAAGAGATGGCTGAAAAAATAGAGAAAGGAAAAATAGTGAAGGTTGCGTTCTGCACCGATTCCATGGAAGGGGAAAAGTGTGCGAAGGCGCTGAAAGAGAAGTATTCCTGCGATATCCGCGGCACTATATTCGCATCTTTTGATTCGGAAAAATGCGAATTCCAAAGTCCGGATGTTCCGAAAAACGAAAAATGCATCAGCTGCGGAAAGTCGGCGAAAGCGCACGTTTACGCTGCGAAGCAATACTGATTCTTTTGCTGAGGAACATCTTAAACCTCGAAATTACCGGGATGGGAAAATCCTGAACTTTTACCAACATAAATAATCTCTTTTTTAACCTTGTTGGGCAATATTTTTGCAAATCCCTAAACACAAGATACGAAACAGGGAATTCTTATGTGCGGAATTATCGGCTATATCGGCTTTCGCAAAGCATCCGAGGTGCTGCTGCGCGGCCTCAAAACCCTTGAATACAGGGGTTACGACTCAGCAGGCATCGCTGTTTCGGAAGGCGGGAAAATTACGATAAAGAAAGGAGCAGGAAGAGTCGACGAAGTGGCGGACTCGCTTTCTTTCGTGTCTTTAAAGGGAAAAGCAGGTATTTCGCATACCCGATGGGCAACCCATGGCCGGGTATGCAAGGAAAATGCGCACCCCCATTCCAACTGTTCCAGGGACATTGCACTTGTCCATAATGGGGTGATTGAAAATTACCTTTCATTAAAAGACGAGCTGATGGAGAAAGGGCATAAATTCGAGAGCGAGACGGACAGCGAAGTTATCGCGCATCTGATAGAGGAGGAAATGAAAACAAACGAAACAGAGGGTGCGTTCGCAAAGGCGATAAGGAAACTGGATGGCTCCTATGCAGTAGTTGCGCTCGCATCAGGAAGCGAAAAGCTTTTCGCAGCTAGGAAAAACAGCCCGCTCCTGATTGGAATCGGGAAAGGAGAGCATTTCCTCGCATCGGACATTCCTGCACTGCTTCCATACACGAACAAAGTGATTCCTGTTGATGACGAGCGGATAGTTTTTGCATCCGCAGAAGAATACTGCATAATGGATTTCTCAGGCAAAACGCAGAACCCGAAACCAATGGTTGTGGACTGGAGCGCGGAAGTTGCCGAGAAGGGCGGCTTCCAGCACTTCATGCTGAAAGAGATCTACGAGCAGAAACTCGTGCTGTCAGAATCCCTTGCGACAAACATGGAGGATGCGAAGAAAATGATCGAAAAGGCGAAAAATATCCACATCGCCGCGTGTGGAACATCCAACCACGCAGGAGTGCTATTCTCGATTTTGCTGGATAAGCATGCAAACAAAAACACAAAGGCGTTCATCGCTTCAGAGTACCAGTTCGTTGCGAACCCATCCAAAAACACCCTCGTAATCGCGATTTCCCAGAGTGGAGAAACCGCGGACACGCTGCAGGCAACGAAGTTCGCAAAGCAGAAGGGCGCAAAGGTGCTTTCGCTCACGAATGTGGTCGGCTCCTCGCTCTCGCGCATTTCCGATTCGGTTGTTTACCTGAATGCAGGACCGG
The DNA here is from genome assembly GCA_041694885.1 of Microcaldota archaeon. Lineage (GTDB taxonomy): Archaea > Micrarchaeota > Micrarchaeia > Anstonellales > Bilamarchaeaceae > JAHJBR01. The sequence goes on from JBGFRX010000005.1 coordinate 15,787, forward strand.
AAGTAAGCGTTGCGGCCACCAAAACGTTCTCATCCCAGCTCGCTGTAATATTCAGACTGGTTTTTGGAAATGCGGCTGCTGAAATTCCCAAAATAGTGGAGCGCGCGCTTTCCCAGGAGCAGAAAGTCAGGAAACTGGCGGAAAAACTGAAAGGCAAGGAGCATGTATTTTTCATCGGAAGAGGAGTTTCCTATCCGATAGCGATGGAAGGGGCGCTCAAACTGAAGGAGCTCTCGTACATCCACGCTGAGGTATACCCTGGAGGGGAACTGAAGCACGGTCCTCTTAGCTTGATCCATGAAGAAGTTCCAGTCATAGCGCTCGCTCCTTCTGACGAAACACTTGCGAAAATGCACGGCAACATAAAGGAGGTCAAGGCAAGGGGCGCATTCGTTATCGCGCTCACAGACAGCGAGGAAATAAAAAAGGAAGTCGATGCTGTGCTTTATATAGAAAAGACGAAACCGAAGCTTTATCCGTTTGCAGTCCTTCCACTTCTCCAACTCCTCGCCTATTACGCGAGCGTTTCAAGAGGAATAGACCCAGATAGACCCCGGAATCTGGCGAAGTCGGTAACTGTCGAATAGCATCCATCTATTTTTACACTCTGGCACACGTTTAAAAACTTTAAGTGTAAATGGAATACAGGTGGGAATATGGGACAAGAATTTTGCATAAAGGCCAATGACGGCATACATAAAAAAGGAATAGAGATATTCAACAATCACGGAATAAAGGTAAGCACCAATAAGCTGGACCAATCGGAACTTTTGAAAGAGCTCAAGGCATTCCATGGCATCATAGTACGCAGTGCAACCAAGGTTACATCAGAAGTAATCCAGGCAGGGTATGACAACGGAAAAGGCAAACTACGGGTGATCGGCCGCGCAGGTAAAGGGCTGAACAACATAGATATTCCCACAGCGACCGAACTTGGAATTCCAGTGATCCCTGCCCCTGAAGGCAACAACAACGCCACTGCGGAGTTCACCATAGGCCTGCTTTTCGACGTGGCGCGTGGAATTTCAGCTGCCAACGTTGCACTCAATAAAGGTGAATGGCAAAAGAAGCGATTCAAGGGGGTGGAGCTCAAAGGCAAGACCCTGGGGATAATCGGTTGCGGACAAGTTGGCATGGAAGTAGCTGAGAAAGCCGCAGCTCTTGGCATGCGGGTAATAGGTTATGACTTAGCAGCGAAGAAGATAAGCACAGTGATAAGCTACAAGGCCTCTTTGGGAGAGGTTCTGCACGAAGCTCATTTCATAACTATCCATACTGGAGGTAAAACACTCATATTAGGCGAAGAGCAGATCGCGGAAATGCGCAACGGTGCATGCATAATAAACACCTCCCGTGGAGAGAACGTAAATGCGGACGCGCTTCGTGCAGCCCTCGAAAGCGGCAAGCTCACCGCAGTTGCGGTAGATACGCACCTGAATGAGCCCCAAACAGATTGTACCGGGTTTTCAAGCCCTCTCCAAAACGTCAGGGGGGCAACGCTCACTCCGCACATTGCCGGTTCCACCAGAGAAGCGGATGAGGCGGTTTCAGTGGAGATCGCAAAGCTCATTTGCGATTGCCTCGTTCGTGGTGACATCACCCGCGCAGTTAACATGGGTCCGGAAGCTGCGGAAGTAAAAAGGGAAACGTATACAGTTCAGATTACCCATCGCGACGATAAGGCGGTGTTCAAGGACTTCGACTCGCTTTTCGGAGAAGCAGGCATAAGCATAAAAGAGACCCGCTCCGGACCGATGGCATCAAAAAAAGGCATCGCCACCACAGTGTACATTCTCTATGCGGTGCCCTCTGAAGAGGTCCTGGACAGGATTCGGGCGCTCGAATCGGTGTCGCACGTAATCTATTAGCAGCATGCACTCCAGAATAGGAACTGTTTTTAATCTGAGGGGCGGAATGCAATCCAGGTGCTACAATGACCAACATAACCAAGACGATAAGGTGCATGGGGTGCTCTACTGACTTCCCACTTTCGCTTACCACTGATCTCGAGGCATCGGACATTTCCATAGTTGCGAAATGCCCGAAATGCTCAGCAGCGATGCAGCTCCATTTCGGCATAATAGCGCAGCAGCAGGTGGCGCAGCAGGCGCAGGAGGCCTCGCCTTTGGATACGAGCATGTTCGTTCCGCCCGAGATGCCGAGCGACGAGCTGAAAGAACTCATAGGCGAGTGAATGCGGCGGCTTTTCTTTGCATTATTCATCTTGGCCAATGCGGCCTTCGCGCTCTACCAGTTTAATATTTCGCTCTCGCGTACCGGCAACATATCCATAGCAGACAGTTATCCGAACTCTGCGCCGAACCTCATGTTTTACAGGAACGGGGAACTCTATTTTGCGGACCCGGGCGCCCCAGGCGTATTCAGGTACAAAGACAACGAGACGCGCCTTCTTTCCGGTGGGTTTTCGCAGCCGCTCGGCGTCTATGTGGACGCGGATGGCACGGTGTATGTGGCAGACGAAGGCAACGGCGTGATAAGGCGTTCCCCGTATAAAATAATATATAAGTATGCTGCGCCGCACGGAATCTATTTCTTCAACAGCACATTTTACACTACGGACTATCGCAACGGAAAGCTGCTCATGATAGCTGAAGATGGTATATTCACTTCGTACTTTGGTTCGAACGGCACACTGAACGGCAACTTCCAGAGGCCGGAAGACCTGCAGATATTCAACAATATGGTTTACGTGGCTGACGCAGGAAACGGAAGGATAGAGGCATACTCGCTGAATTTCACCTATCTGAAAACGTACGGAAGCGGAAGCGGCAACCTGACGCTCGTCTATCCCATGGGGATCTTCGTTGACGAAAATTACGTATATGTTGCGGATTCCCAAGGCAACAAGGTCGTGTTTTACACTCGGGATGGTTATCCCGTATTCGCATATTCCATAAACGATCCGCGCGATGTCGTGATGGCAGAAGGCCGTTTTTATATCTCCCAGGGCCAAAACTCCATCATAAGCATTTTCAACATTTCGATCCGCGAACCGCCCTATTATGTCAAGCCGGTTTTCGAGTCGCTCGAGGCCGGATTTTCCAACTATGCTGGCTACGCAGGGCTCGCGCAGGCGTTGAATGTTTCCTACAACGCCACCATTGGAAGCGAATGGAGCAATGCGAAATTCGCATTCGATATCGGGAATTACGGCGAGGCGTTCTACAAAGCCATGGCGCTGAATCAGAGCAACATCACATCGCTTAACGCGGACCTGAAGGCAGCACTATCGTCCCAGCTCAATTCACTATCCCAAAATTCATCTGCGAAGGATGCGATAGAGGAGCTCGTGCAGCAGGGGAATTATTCCGGCGCATATTCGCTGTTTCTTTCTTCCCCGCAGATAAGCCGAAGCGCAGTTAACGCGTCCAACGCGGCGTCGCCCAACATCACTCTGCTGGACGTTTCCGTGCTCGAGAGCCGCCTCGCAGAGGCGAAGCGCCTGATTTCCAATTACCGCATGAACGCGGGCGTTTCGGCAATAGAGGGTGCAGTAAGGGACGCGGCAGGGAATTCAAGCGCATACGATTCCGCACTGCTCATGCTCGATGCGCTTGACGAGAAAATCAACCTCTGGGCATACAAGATAAACACCGCACAGGAAAAAATATCGAAATTGCAAAAAGGAATCCAGGGCAAGGAGCTCTTTGCGGACTATTCCAGGGCAGCGCAATACCTGCAGAACGCGACCCTGCTGCTTTATTCCGAGCCGGAAAAGGCGGCGCAGCTTGCAGAAGCGGGCATTCTCGAGGCGCAAAAGGCAAGAGACAGCGCTTCGCTCCTTTTCATTGCCGTCACAGCGCTTGCGCTTTTGGCGCTTGCCCTGCTCGCGCTTTTCCTCAAAGACCACCTCATTCCGCCTAAGCAGAAATACCATTTCTCGAGGAAGGAATAAGTCAACTACCTCTGATTTGCAAAAGTTCAAGGTTTTCCCATTTCAGCGATTTCGCGATTTAATTTCCGTCCTTTTCGCGTGAAGTCGCGAATAGCGAGGCCTGCATGATGGGACAAACAACCATCTGCTGACGTGAGGTGGAGGAATTATAAACTCTTACTCCGATTTCAATCAAAGGTAGTTGACAGCAAATTGGATTATGATTTGTTCAGGTGTTATGATGAAATTGACAGTAATAATAAGCTCGGGCGACTCGGAGAATGCATGGAACGCATTCCGTTTTGCGAACCTGGCGCTTGGGAAAGGAGACGAGGTGAAGGTCTTCCTCCTAAACAGCGGGGTGGAGTGCCTCGAGAATAAAGGGAAATACGAAACAAAAACCCTATCGGAACAATTCGAGGAAAAGGGAGGTAAAATCCTCGCGTGCAGAACGTGCGCGAAAAGCAGGAATATGGGCAATGTCTGTGAAATCTCGAATATGGAAACGTTATATAATCTGATACGCGAAAGCGAGAGAACAGCTTATTTCTGAATTTGCAAGCCGATTGCAAGTGAAAAAATATGAGAAAGGTTACGATTATAGGGGCAGGAATGACGAAGTTCGGCGAGCACTGGGAGCGGGGCTACCGCGAGCTCGTAATAGAGGCGGGAATTATGGCGATAGAGGATGCGGGCCTTCAGGGAAACGAAATATCAGCCGGATACGTGGGCTGCATGGCTTCAGGCAGCTTGATAGGCCAGGAGCACGCTGGTGCCTTGATTGCTGACCAGATAGGCATCAATCCCATTCCGGTCACAAGAGTGGAGGCAGCGTGCGCTTCAGGAGGAGTCGCATTAAGACAGGGCTACTTGGCTGTCGCGAGCGGAATGCACGACTTCGTGGTCGTAGGAGGCGTGGAAAAAATGAATGATTTGGATACCAATGCGGTTTCAAATATTCTAGGAGGCGCAGGAGACCAGGAATGGGAACTCTTTTTGGGCGCGACCTTCCCAGGGCTCTACGCCCTGATGGCTAAAAGGCACATGCACGAATTCGGGACAACTGAAGAAATGCTTGCCTCTGTTGCCGTGAAGAACCACGAGCACGGCTCGCGCAACCCATATGCCCAGTTCCAGAACAGGATTACAATGGATACAGTGATGAAATCCAAAATGGTCTCGGCTCCACTCAAGATGTTCGACTGTTCTCCCATTACAGATGGAGCTGCTGCCGTTGTTTTGGCTCCCTTGGAAATCGCCAAAAAATACAGCGAACAGCCAATAGAGATTGCTGCGAGCGCACAGGCATCAGATACTATTGCTTTGCACTCGCGCGAAAAACTCACTGAAGTGAAGGCAACGAAAATAGCGGCTCAGAAGGCGTACGAAATGGCGAAGATAAAGTCGAAAGACGTTGATGTTTGCGAGGTGCACGACTGCTTCACCATCGCTGAAGTGATGGCGATAGAGGATTTGGGCTTCTTCAAAAAAGGTGAAGGGGGGAAAGCGTCCCTGGAAGGGAAAACCGCACTGGGCGGAGAAATTCCGACAAATACTTCCGGCGGCCTTAAAGCAGCTGGCCATCCAGTAGGCGCGACAGGGATAAAGCAAGCAGTGGAGCTCACTTGGCAATTGCGCGGAAAGGCGGAAGGAAGGCAGGTTGCTGATGCGGAAATCGGCCTTGCGCACAACGTGGGGGGAAGCGGTGCTACTGCAGTAGTCCATATCTTCAGGAATGCATAGAGCTATGGGACAATGACGCTTGCAGAGATAGCCTGAATTTACAGGCAGTTTGGACACAATGATGCCATAAGAGTCATCAGGATGAAGAATGTCCTGCTCATGGCATCTGAACTGGAGGAGCCGAAAGCGCAGAAGGTAAAAACATGAAGGAAAGCATCCCGTTGACCTGGCGAAGGATTCCGGAAAGGTACCGGCTGAAGGGGAACAGGTGCGCGAACTGCTCCATATATTATTTCCCTCCGCGCATAGTGTGCCCAAAATGCAGGAGAAAGGGCAAGCTCGAAACGCATTACTTCAAAGGCACAGGAAAGGTTTATTCATTTACCGAGATAAGCAGCCCTGCGACCGGCTTTGAGGAGCAGGTTCCATACGTATTTGCGATAATAGAAATGGACGAAGGGGCGCGCATAACCGGGCAAATCGTGGATGCGCGCAACGAAGACGTGAAAATAGGGAACAAAGTCGAAACAGTGTTCAGGAAAATCCAGAGCGAAGATCCGGAAGGGCTCATACATTACGGGTTCAAATTCCGACTGGTGAAATGATGACGTGGTAAAATGAGTATGCAAAAATAAAAGTTCTCAACAAAAAGAAGCGATAGGCACCATATCTTTAAAAATGGGTGGTTTATTTGGCCAAAGTGTACATAAAGAACGAAGGAAAAACAGTGGAACTTCCTGATGGGAGCAATTTGGTTGATTTGGAGGGGAAAAGCAACGTGATTTTCGCATGCAAGGTTGGCACGTGCGGCGCGTGCATCGCCGCCATTGTGAACGGTGCGGAAAACCTCGCTTCACCCACCGAAGTAGAAAAAATCTACTTAGACAATTTCGCTCCAGGGCAGGGCAAGCGGCTTCTCTGCCAGACAGTGATAAAGAAAGGGGAGATTACAATAGAATATTAAAACTCCTTCACCTTCCCGACCGCATCCTCAAGTGAAGAATAGTTGTGCTTCTTCAATTCCGTCTCCAATTCGTCTTCCATGCGGCCGAAGCATTTCACCCCTTCTTTATACAGGGTAGTTGCAGTTGCGAACGCGTCCGCGCCTGCAAGCGCGTATGCGAAAGCGTCTTTTCCAGTTGAAATTCCTCCACAGCCCACTATTGGAACTGAGCCCTTGAAGAATTCATAATAGCGTCGCACGTTGCCCCACCCAAGCATGCGGAGCGCCTCTCCCCCCAATCCGCCCCATTTGGGCCTTAGCATTATCCTTTCCCTCTCAGCGTCTATGTACATCGCATTTCCCACAGTGTTTATCGCCACTATTATGTCCACGGCGTTCTTTTTCACGATCTCGCAGAATTCGAGCTGCGCATCTGAGTCCATGAACGGAGCTGCCTTTACCGCAATCTTCGCATTTGTGTTCTTCTTCACAGTCTTCAGCACCTCATTGGTCGCCTCCATATCATAGATTATCTGGGACTTTCCGTGAATGTTCGGGCAGGACAAATTCAATTCGAGCACATCAGCAACTTTTCCGAGCACCCTGGCCATTTCCCCTGCCTCGTTCGCATCGAATCCGCTCATGCTCGCGAAAGCCGGCTTCTTCGTCTTTTTCTTCAGTTCGGAAATTATGTTCGCCATTTCCCTGTAGCCGGGATTTGGAAGCCCCATCGCGTTTATAGTGGTCTCCTCCAGGATGTAGAATCTGGGGCCTGGGTTTCCGGGACGCGGCAGAAAAGTCGCCGTTTTGGTCGTTATGAAGCCAGCCCTCGAATCAGCCATCTGCAATAATTTCTCAAGCGAATCGTCGTTCGCGCCAGAGCCATTCGTGAAAACGCCTTCAAGTTCAATATCGCCTAATTTTGCCTTGAGCATAAAATCATCAATGAAATTACCGTAAAACAAATTAAAAATCAAAGCCCCCTCACGAAGATCTCGTGAGTCGCGTGTATGTCAAGGGCAAAAGGAATATCCAGTTTCACATATAGTTTCCATACGTTTATCCTGTTGTCGTGCCCGAACTCGTGGCTCGTGGGGGCAGCATCGGGAGGAAGCGCAAACTTCACTTTGAACTCTGCTTTCAGGTAATCACTCTCTCCTGCGACTTTCTTTTCTTCCCTGTAAACAATGTGGTCTTCGACCGTTTCGGTCTGGGTGAACGGCACTTCGGTGTAAAGCCCCAATCGTTTTCTTTCCTCTATCTCCGACCGAGGTATGTGCACCGTGTGCTTCACCTTTTTCTTTTCCATGCACATCAGGGTTGCGAATATTCCCCTTGCCTTCACCACCTTGTCCAAATTCAAAGCTATCGTTGCCTCAATTTCCTCGTCTGCGTTGTATTCGCTTTTGTTCAGGAAAATTTCAATTGCCATATACAACCAACGCATAATTCCTATAATAATTTTATCTGCCTGTCTGCAAGAAGATGAGAGATATATCCAATAGCACCAGCAAGCGCGAATTTGAATCCGAGCACGAAATAAACGAACAGAGAGAAAAACGCAGCCAGAGTAAAGGTGTGCGTTATTCCCCTGTGCTTGGGCCTGAAGTAGGCAAAGACAAGAAAATAGGCGCCTGCGAATGCAAAAGCCCTGAGCAGGAAATTTTCCGTGAATATGCACGAATAGTCCGGGCAGTGGAAAAAGTAGGTGAAAATCACAGCTATGAATATTATCAATTTGTCCAGGATTTCCCTCACCTTGGAGTTCACGTGGTCCAGGTCAGGGAGAAGGGAGCTTCCCCCTGAAAAAAGGGAAAAAACGATTATTTCGTACGGATTTGCGCTCAGGAAATAGAATGCAGTTGCACTTAGCGCAAACCCGATTGCAAAGTGTTTTGCCCAGTCCACACTATCACTTCAGCGTAAAATAAATCCTCCTGTTCGCAGCACCCTTGTTCTCCAGTTTCAGAATTTCTATTTTTCCTATCTCCGAGGTGTTCTTAACGTGCGTCCCTCCATCCGCCTGTATGTCCGCTCCGGGAATCTCAACTATCCGCAGAACGCTTATGTCAGGCGGAAGCGCATTTACCAGTTTCACTATTCCAGGGATTTTCATTGCATCTTCCCTTGGAAGGGAATAAACTTTCAATTCAATATTTTTTGCGATAAATGCATTTGCTCTCTGCACCAATTCTTCGAATTTCGTGCGATCGAAGTTTTCTAAAGAGAAATCGAACCTGCTCTTGTCCATTTCGAGCTGATTTCCGGTAATAAGCGCACCTGTTTCCGAAGCGAACATTCCTGCAAGAATGTGCGCTGCACTATGCATCCTCATCAATGCATGTCGTCTTTTCCAGTCTAATTTGCAAATCACCCTGTTGCCAGCATCCAGTCCTTCGCGGTCTGATTCGTGTACGATTTTCCCATCCCGTTTCTCCACGCTCAGAACGCGAAACTCCAAACCGTTCGAAACCAGCTTACCGGTGTCGCCTGGCTGCCCGCCCCCTCTCGGATAGAAAATGTTTTTGTCCAAAATTATTTTTTTCGGCCCGGGCATTTCCAGGATGTTTGCTTCGCATTCCTGCATATAGGAATTTTGCAGATAAAGCGGCTGATCCATAATGGAAAATGGAAGTAGGGCTTTAAAAAACAACTCGAAGAATAACTCTTACGAAGAATAAAGTAATACTAATCTGGTATCGGAACCCGAAACGCAAAACCGGAAACTCTTCTAGCGGGATAGGGTAGCTTGGAGTACCCGCCGGGCTCATAACCCGGAGACCGTTGGTTCAAATCCACCTCCCGCTATTTTTCTTCGCTATTTCTGTTTTTGTTTGGTTAATTTATAAAATACTTTCCCATTCTCAAAAAGGCATTTCACTGCGATTAGAAATACATCTCATAACACTTTATATAAATGTTTCCTTACATAGAAATATATGTGGGAACAATGGCAATTGCGAAACTTGGCGCATATCCTGACTTGAGGCAGCTCAAGACAAAGGCAGTGCAACGGATTGAAACCAACATGAATAGATATTTGGGAAAACCATTCTTCAAATTCTTCGAGAATTTGCCGAAGCGGCGGCAGAGCGGCAAGAAGAAAAACGGGAAACTGACAGCAGACACGTTCCTGCTCAAAGTCGATGCGAAGCTGGGCGAGGGCGCCATGGACGCAGCAAATGCGGCAAGGGGCGTGATAGGAAACCACCTCAAATTATGCCGGCTCGGGAACAAGGAAACGAATAAAATAGATTCCGACCTGGAAAAAATAATCGGCGTAATGACAGACGTGCTGACAGCGCGCGAGCTCGGCCTGCTGCAGGTCGTAGGGAACAAGCTGAACCTCAAAGTGATGGACAAGGGCCCTGGCGTCCGCCAGCTCATCTATTCCGCAGAGCGCGAGGAGGAGGTGCGCGACCTCATTTCAAAATACCGCGTCCCGACTTTTTGGGAGATGGCAAGAGCTGCGCTCAGGCGTATATTGCAAAGTAAAAAAGGACGCGAGGCAACACGGTCAGCAATGGATGGTGCGGTGGGTCCCGAAGCTGCAGAGTCATTGCCCAAAGGAGCAGAAGAAACGACAAGCATAATTCCAGGACGCTTCGCCCGGGCAGCGAAAAGAGCAGCTGTTTTTGCAGTTGCAAGTGCCGCTTTTGTAGTGCTTTCTGGGATCATTGCTTATATTACATCCCGTTCGTTGGAAGATTATATGCACGAACCAAAGGTAGCTCAGGAGAGCAATGAAGGCGGCAGGCAGCCCTTGCACAAGGAAGAACAGATAACTCCAGCAACTCAGCAGGGGAATGCTGGCATAGAAGAAGCCGCGAAGGTGGAAGAGCCCTCGCTGCCGCAGCCAGCCACGCAACCCGCCTCTAAAAGTCAATTACATCCCAAGGTTTCAGAAGAGCCGGCCAAGGCGAAGATCGAAAAGATGGAAAAGAGCGTTGCGCTCCAAGAGGCGCAAACAAAAAGGCTGGATGGAGGAAACGAAGTAAAAAAAGCAGTCGCAGATGAAACGCGAAATGCCATGCCTTCGCAGCCGGAGAAAGGAGCGCCTCCTGTGGAAGAATCCAAAGCAAAAGACGCGGTCAAACCGGAAACGCAAAAAACCGTCCGGACCGAAGAGCGGAAAAAAGCACCGCAGGAAATTCGCGACGAGGAGCGTGAGAAGGCGGAAATTTACGCGGCGGTGAAGAGTGGGAAGGACTTTATGCACGACCTCAATGAAATGGCGAAGGAGGACGAGGGGCTGCGCACTTTGTACAATTACATAAGGGCTTATTTCACAGCGGAGAGTGAAAGCGAAACCGGATTCGTGGCTTCAGCGCACCAGCAGCACCTGGCCGGCTTCATAATCAAAGGAAAAGAGAACGGCGATGGCATCCAGTTCATGTTGAGGCGGCTCGAACTCACGTACAAAGGAGCTCCGGAAAAATACAAAAAACAACTAAAAAACGACTGATATCAGAGCCTCGATTTCCGAAACTATCTCCTTTTCCTCATCGCTGAGCGCATCGCTCTTCTTCTTCCATTTCTCCAGTTCCGCTTTTGTGATGTAAACGAGGAGCGCATCGCCTTCCCTCACATCGCTGCCAAGAATTATCTCATCAACTGAAATGGCGACCTGCGTGCCCTTCTTTGCCTCCGCAAGCGATTCTTTCTCCTTCTGTATCGTTTTAACTTCGCCCAAGACCCTTCCATCCAGGTTCATGAGGCGCACATGTGGCCTTAATTTTCCGGCAAGAACTTCCACCCCGAAAATAGCCGGCTTACTCACGCGGAAGAAACAATTGGGTAGCGCCCTTATGCGGCAGGGCCAGGACATCTTCTCAAACACCTGCTTTTTTTCCCTTTCCCTTTCCTCCGCCTTCCATTCCTCGTACCTGTCCAGAAGCTGATAGACAATATTGCTGTAGATTATCTGCGCTCCTCCTTCGTCCCCTGCTGTCTTTGCATCAGGAAGCACCTGCACATTGAACGCGAGCACAGCGCCTAAATATTTGTCCTGCGCAGCAACCGTCGCAGCGAGCAGCGCGTCTCCTTTGGTTACATTGCCAACATTCGCCGCCTTCACCGGTACGTTCGCATCCCTGAGGAGCTTGACTATCGCCTCCACGCTGCCCAAGCTATCCGCCTTCACCACCACTCCCAAACCGGCGCTCTCGAAAATTATCCCTTTCATGTGCGCCTCTATCTCCTTCCTGTCTTTTTCATAGTTCTTTGCGACAATGAGAGGGGAGCCGCTCACCGCATCCTCGAGTCCGGGAGCTGCGATTTTTACTCCTGCAGCAGCCACGAGCCGCTCCGCCTTCCTGAACTTCTCCTTTGCGCCTCTTATGTTCGGCTCGAGCAGCGCGCGTATTTTGGTTTTCTTCACTCCTGCTCTGGAGAGGAACACAATTTCGTCGCCCTCCACGAGTACCCCGTCGTAAATTATGACGTCCACAGTTGGCCCGAGCCCTTTCTCCTCTTTGACCTCCATCACGCTGCCTTTTGCAGGGCTTTCGGGATCAACGTGCAGCTCCTTTTCCAGAAATTTCTGGCTGAGCCCTGCTATAAGAAGAAGAAGCTCTGCAAGCCCCTCGCCCGTCTTCGCGCTCACAGGCACTATCCCGACTTGCTTCGTGAAATTCTTTACCCTGTCAAAACGTTCGGAATCGAAGCCGTATTCGGAAAGTTTCCCCATCAACCCGTATATCCTTTCATCAACATTGTTTTGCGTACTCTCTGACTGCTTTGCGAGCGATTCGAGGAACGACTCCGTTGCCTGCGATTTCCATCTGTCAACCAGATCGACCTTGTTCGCGGCGATGATGAAGGGCGTTTTCGCGTTTTTCAGTATCCTTATGCTCTCTATGGTTTGGGGCTGGAATCCCTGTGCAATATCCACTACGACTATCGCCATGTCTGCTATGCTTCCCCCCCTCTCACGCAGATTCGTGAACGCCTCGTGGCCCGGCGTGTCTATGAAAAGTATGCCCGGAACCATGAGCTTTATTTTCATCCTTTCCGCTACTGGTTTGGAAACCGCCTCTATATTCTCGCGCGCCACATAGCTCGCGCCTATCATCTGGGTTATCCCACCTGCCTCCTTCCCCGCCACACCGGTGCCCCGAACTGCATCGAGAAGGCTGGTGTTGTGCGCGAAAATCCGGTCTGCTACGAAATTGTGGTGCTCCGGAACCGTGAAATCGTAGACGTAGTCTTTGGATTCGGCATGAACAATTTCCGAAATGCGCACTGCCTGCACGTCCGAGCCGGAGCAGAAACGCGAAATGTTTTGGAGGCGCGCACGAACGAGTGCCCGGCACTTTCCGGAGTTCGCGCAAAAGTCCGCACCCGTAGCCGTTAGCGAGAATTGCCCATTTTTCATTTTCACGAGCCCATCCGAATAGAACGACCGGAGTTGATTCACCGTCCAGACCCAGGGAAGCCCGCTCTCTGCCGCAGCTTCTTTTGAGGATAGCGGCCGGCATTTTAGGGATTTGAGCAGCCGGATTTTCTTTTTCAGAGCGTTGCGGTATTCGGCCGAGGACAAAAGGCGCGTGAGATTTTCCTTAAATGAAGACAGGTATGCCCTCGAAACAAACGGATATTCCTCGTACTTGCCCTGATAAGGTATTCCGACCTCCATTTTCGCAAGACCAGGCAGATTTCGGATTTCTCTGATGCTGGCGCCGCTTATGGGGCTAATGTCGCTGTTCCTGTTCGTGCGGGCCTTTTTTAGGAAACGCTCCAGTCTCGCCCCTTTCTTCAGGGACCTTATGGGAATCGCCCTGCGGAATTTTTCAATGTCCTCGATTCCGCTTATTCTTAGGCTGTAATATCCATTCTTGGAGTAATAAGCAGCCCTTATGCCGAACCTCAGGAGCGCCAGGGAAAGGTCCTCAACAAACAGTCTGCTCGCGCTCGTAATCTCGAGCGCGCCCTGGTTGCTCGCATAGCCGTCGGTGTCGAATACGCCGGCTATGAAATTCGCGAGCAGGGAGTCGTCACCTGTCTTCACAAGGTCCGGAATTCGGATGGTCCGGCTTTTTTGCCTTGCGGGAAAATCGAAAATCTCGTTGAGCATGCGGTTGAGCGTCCTGCCTCCCCTGTGGATGGCCGCTGTGACTGTCCGCTCGCGCCTGACCACGACCTGTACTCCGAACGCTTTCTTCATCGCGTCCGCATACGCAGACAGTATCTCCGGGTCGTTCTTGCACAGCTTCGCGACGCCGCCCACGCCGTCGCCGAAAAGCAGCCCGAGCGCATACCCAAGTTCATCCCGCAATTGCGGCACAGGGAGCCAGGGGCCCGTGTGCCCTGCCCTCCACTTGTGGGTGGAATTCTTCAATTCGGTCATTTTCCTCACTGAAGCACCACGGGTGCGCGGAAGCCAGTGTTGTTCACCAATAGGCATGGCTTCAGTTGTCCATGAGAACGGCGCTCCGTTCTGGGGGTACAAAGAACGATGCGTCGTTCTTTGGCATGGGGGAGCGCACCCTACGCTATCGGGATGTGGCTTCCGCCTAAAGCCATCAATATCGGAAGCCACGGGCTCCTTCAGCTTTGCTGAAGGGATTGCGGACGAAGTCCGCAGGATTAGCCCGTGGTGCTTCACAAACCCGCACCCGAGGACGCCTCCGGCTGTCCTTAGCTCGGCCATCTGGAATCTTCCGTTGCTCAAGCAGTCCCGGAATCCTGCTGGAAAATCCGCTGGATTGGACAGATAGAGGCCGTGCATTCCGGAAGTGAAATCCTCATCATCAATCCTCGCGACGAACCCTTCCATCGCGGACAGCCTTTCAAAGAACCGCTTTTCTGCACGGGCTCTCTGAGTTCGGTTTTTTGTGTACCTCGGAGTGAGCACGAACTCTCCTTCCTTCAGAAAACGGCCTTCCTTCTCGCTGATTCCGCCTGCTTCATTCACTACGAAGAATTTGTGCTCCGGGGTCGCCTTTATCGCGCTGCCGTCGGAGAGCATTACTGACAGGAGGCTCTGTGTCTGCCTTTTCCAGACGTGGGAAACTCCTGCCTCGACAATCTCGCATTCCTTTGAGAAAGAGTAGAGTTTTGCATTTTCATTTGAGATGTCTGTAACCCAGCCGTCACCGCACCACTCGCCTTTTTTGTCTGAAGTCAGCATCTCGTAGAGCTCGTCGGCCCTCATAATCCGGCCATCCGGCAACGGTATGAGAGTGTCTCCGCTGATGCACTTGCCGTGATCGACGTGCCCAAGCACTGCTATTATTGGAGATCTGATAAGCATTTAAGACACCTAATGACATCATGTAAGATAGGGATGGATATATTTTAATTGAGTTGCGAGCGGGAAAAGGGATTCAGGCATGGCGAAAGTCATAATTCCGAAAGATGCTCTGCCTCGCTGGGAAGCGGGCTACGGGATAATCGGAAACCATTCAGGAATACAGATATGCACCTGGACGAAAAAAGCCCTAAGGGGAAAGGGCGTATGCTACAAGCAGAAATTCTACGGCGTTGACTGCCACAGGTGCGCCCAGATTTCCCCTGCGCTCGCGTGGTGTTCGGAGAATTGCATATTCTGCTGGAGGCCGAACGAATGGATGCAGGAGACGCGGCTGAAGAATGACGGGGTTGACGAGCCATCGAAAATAATCGCAGGGGTTCTGGAAAAAAGGAAACGACTCATTTCAGGGCTCAAGGGCGCCCACGATGCGAGGAAGGACTTGTGGAAGGAAAGCTTCGACCTTTTTCCGTCGCACTGGGCAATCTCTCTTTCAGGCGAGCCCACCCTTTACCCAAAACTGCCCTGGATGATAAAAGAATTGGGAAAGCACCCTGAAGTGAGGAGCATCTTTTTGGTCTCGAACGGCCAGGAGCCCAGGATGATTCTGAAATTGAAAAAGGAGAAGGCGCTGCCCACGCAACTCTACATAAGCGTGGATGCGAGCGATGAAAAAATGTTTGCGAAAGTAAACCGGCCGAAATACAAAGACGGGTGGAAGCGGCTTATGAAAACGCTTTCCCTTCTTCCGAAACTCGATTGCAGAACTGTGCTGCGCTACACGCTCATCAAAGGAGTGAACGATTCCGAAAATGAAATGGAAAAGTTCGCCAGGATATTTGAAAAGTCAAAGGCTGATTTCATTGAGATAAAGAGCTATATGTTCCTGGGCGACTCGAGGAAGCGGCTCGTTTTTGAAAATATGCCTAAGCACCAATACGTGAAGGAATATTCTGAAAAAATAGCAGGATTTTTGCATAATTACAAAATAATGGATGAGGACGAGCTCTCCAGAATAGTGCTGCTGAAGAGAACCGGTTCGCCTTATGAAAACACGATAAAAAAATCGAAAGCGGAAAAGCGGCTTCAGATATGAACGCGCGTCTATATCCTCTCTGTGCAGATAGTAGCGTAATAAAATTTGCTTAAATGCCCATTTCGCGGGCCACGAACAAATATATAAAAATATTTACTGCAAATCAGTTCCATGAATTCTGGAAAATTTATCTTCGCGATACTATCTTTCATCTTTCTCTCGGCATTTGTATTGGTTGCCGGCTGCGCGCAACAGCAGCCCGCGGGCGCGAACGAAAGCGCGCCCCTCAGGTTCAAAGACAGCGCGCTCGTGGACTACATACTTATCGTGGAAATACCCGATAGCGCAGCAAACGGAAGCAGGAAAGCGGTATACGATACGTCCATCGGGGCAATTGCTAGAGAGAACGGCATCTACAATGAAAAAAGGGCATACGGGCCGCTTGCAGTAGAAATGCAGAACGACAACGGCCTTCTTCCAGGATTCACCCGTGCGCTTGTCGGGATGAAGGAAGGCGAAAACAAGACGTTCACACTGAACCCGGAAGAGGGCTATGGCATTTACGATTCCAGCAAAGTATTCTCAATAAGCCGGTTCTATAACATGAGCAGGTACGAGGACATTCCGCTCGCGTATTTCGAGATGAGAAACCTTTCCAGTGCGATCGGCACAAACCTTTCGGGCAAGTTGGGCGTTGCGCAGGTCGTAAACTCCACGAACGAAACAGTTACGCTGAAATATTTCCCTGCAGAGAACACCACGTTCGTGTTCAACGGGCTTCCACAAAGAGTCGTTTTCTTTGACAACGACAGCATACTGATCGAGATAACCGTGCAGCAGGGAACGAAATACATAACTGAATCACCTTCAGGGGATAAGTTCAGCGTTATTGCAACAGCGATGAACGAAACCGGCATAATGTTCGACGCGAACAACCCCCTCGCAGGCAAGGAGCTCACATTCACGGTGTTCGTGAGGAAAATAGGGAAAGCGCAGGAGTGAGTGGTGGAAGAATGACGGACAAGATAAGGAAAAGGGACGGAAGTGTAGTTGCGTTCGACGCTGGCAAGATAAAAGAGGCAATATGGAAGGCAGTGCAGGCGGTCGGCGGAAAGGACATGGAGGAATCGGACAGGACCGCTGAATTCGCGGTTAAGCTCCTGAACGAGAAATTCGCCAAAGAAATACCTTCAGTAGAGGATATACAGGACATCGTGGAAAAGGCGCTCATAGAGCGCGGGCATGCGACCACTGCGAAGGCGTACATACTCTACAGGCACAAAAAAAGCGTTGAACGGGAAGTTAAGGGCATAATGGGCGTGAAGGATGACCTCAAGCTCTCGCTCAATTCCATACAGGTCCTGGAGCGCCGCTACCTACTCAAGGACGATTCAGGAAAGATAATGGAAACACCTGGCGGGATGTTCAGACGGGTCGCGAAGTTCATCGCCTCAGGGGAAAAGGCGTTTGGAGGGGACGAAGAGACGGTGAAGGACTTCGAGGAGGCGTTTTACGAGGCGATGATAAAGCTGGAATTCATACCCAATTCCCCGACACTGATGAACGCAGGAACAGGGCTCGGCCAGCTCTCAGCATGCTTCGTTCTCGGCGTCACGGACGACTTGGACGACATATTCGAGACAGTGAAGAACACTGCATTGATACACAAGAGCGGTGGAGGCACCGGCTTTTCCTTCTCTTATCTGCGCCCCAAGGGCGACTTCGTGAAAAGCACTGCCGGCGTGGCGAGCGGACCAATTTCGTTCATGACCATCTTCGACGTGGCGACTAACGTGGTAAAGCAGGGTGGCAAGCGCAGAGGCGCGAACATGGGCGTGATGGAAATATGGCATCCTGACATCGAAGAGTTCATCACAGTGAAGCAGACGCCGGGCGTGCTCGAGAACTTCAACATCAGCGTGGGTGTGGACAACAGGTTCATGAAGGCGCTCGAAGAGGATAGCGAATATGACCTCATAAACCCAAGGACCGGCCAGCAGGTGAGAAAGGTGAAGGCAAAGGGCCTGTTCAACCACATCGCCTATTCCGCGTGGAAGTCAGCAGAGCCAGGCATTCTTTTCATGGACACTATAAACAATGCCAATCCAACTCCAAAAGAAAGGATCGTTGCGACTAATCCTTGCATTTCAGGAGACACGCTTGTGTGCACGAACGAAGGGCTCGTAGAGGCGTCCAAGGTACACAATCCTCACCACGTAATCGGCTCCGACGGCAAATACCACCCTGTGCGCTGGGCTGGCCAGACCGGGGAAAAGGAGCTTTTCCTCGTGAAGACGAATGCGGGCTACGAAGCCAAGGCAACTGCGGAGCACAAATTCCTCACTGAAGGCGGATGGAAAGAGGTGCGCGAACTAACTTCCGAAGACCGGCTTGTGCTCCAGAAACAAGGAAAATTCGGAGCAATGCGCATTGACAGGGAGATGGCGCTCGCGCTCGGCTGGCTTGTTAGCTGCAACCATATGTCCAAAGACGCACAGGACGTGATATTTCATTTCGGGGAAGAGGAGAAGGCGGAGCTCCTCCCTGTGTTCAGGGAATATTTCGACCGCATAAACGGAGTGAAAGTGAAGCCGCAGAAAAGCAGGACAGGAACGCGGCTTAAATATTCGTCCAAAATAGCTGCGAAATTCCGTGAATTCGGGTTCATGCACCTCAAAGCGCGCGAGAAGGAAGTGCCTTCAGCTGTCTTTTCAATGAACGAGGAATCAGTGGGGAATTTCCTTTCCGCATTGTTCGGCGCAAGCGGCTCTGTGCAAAGCAACAGCGAAAAGGAAGTAAGCATACGCCTCTCATCCAGCTCCATCAAGCTGCTCAAGCAGGTGCAGGTGCTTCTCCTTCAGTTCGGCATCGTTTCCAGGGTGTACGAAAGAAGGCGGGGCGGGCATGCGAAAATCCTTCCTGATTCGAAAAGACAAAGCAAGGAGTATTCATGCAAGGCCCAGCACGAACTGATGATAAACAGGGCGAGCATGTTCCTGTTCATGAACAAGGTTGGTTTTGCGGTTTCATCCAAAAACGAAAAATTCGCGGAGCTTAAGCCCAAAAAGGCATATTCGGATGATATGGATAGTTCGGTTGCCTCTGTCACGAGCGCAGGATTCGCGCCTGTATACGACCTCACCGAGCCGCAAACGCATTCATTTTCCGCGAATGGCCTCATAGTGCATAATTGCGGCGAAGTCCCGATGCCCAATTATGAGTCATGCAACCTCGCGAGCATAAACCTCGCGAAATTCGTGGAAATCGACTGGAGCAGGAGCGACTGGAAAAGGAAGATCAACTGGAAGCGCCTGCGCTACATAGTCCGGCTCGGCGTGCAGTTCCTCGACAACGTCATCGAGCTGAACAAATACCCGATTCCGAAAATAAAGGAGAAGACGCTCTACAACAGGCGCATAGGGCTCGGCGTGATGGGCTTCGCGAAGATGCTCTTTAAGATGGGGATAAAGTACGATTCCGACGAGGCGTTTAGGATAGGGGAAGAAGTGATGAAATTCATAACCGAGGAGGCGAGAAAGATGAGCCATGAGCTCGGAAGGGCGCGCGGCTCCTTCCCCGGCTTCGCGGACTCCGTGTGGGCGAAGAAATACGATGGGATGCGCAATGCGACCGTGACCTCGATAGCTCCAACAGGGACCATTTCGATGATTGCGGACACTTCAAGCGGTATAGAGCCGGTGTTCTCGCTCGCGTACGTGAAGATAGTGATGGATGGCACCCGGCTCTATTATTCAGACGACACGTTCGAGCACGTGCTCAAGGTAAGGGGGCTGTACTCGCCAGAGCTGATGCAAAAGGTAATAGAAAGCGGGAGCATCGCAGGGATGGAGGAAATCCCGAAGGAAGTGACGGAAATATTCCGGGTCGCGTACGACGTGCGGCCAGAGGCGCACGTGCGCATGCAGGCCGCGTTCCAGAAATACACGGACCTGGCGGTGAGCAAGACCATAAACCTGCCTCCGGACGCCACAGTCGAGGACGTGCAGAGCGCGTACATGCTTGCATGGAGAACCGGGTGCAAGGGAATTACCGTTTACAGGGAAGGAAGCAGGGGCGAGGGCGTGCTCGCGAAGGTCAAGCCAGTTCCAAAGGCAGCGCCTGCTCCTGAAAATCCGAACCCTGTGCAGGAGAGGAACGGACAATAGGCATTTCCAGTTCCGTATTTTGGGTTCCATCCATTCAGTCCGCACACTCAATTATTTCCCTTATTATTTTCTCCACTTCCTTCGCGTCCACAGTTCCCTGCGCTTTCCCCAACACCTTTCCAACCAAAAAGAAGATGGATTTGGCATTTCCGGCTTTATAGTCCGCAACAGCTTTCCGGTTCTCCTTCACTGCATCTTCGCATGCCTTCCTGAGCGCGCTGGCATCGGAGCTCTTCAGCAGCCCCAAATCACCAGCTATGTCGTGCGGCATCTCCTTGAGTTCAATATAGCTGCTGCTTTCCCGCACCTTGACCAAAACATCACTATCGAGCATCCTTATCAGTATCATGTCCGCTGCCCTGTCGGTAATTTTTCCGGATGAAAGCATCCCGTAAAGCTCTCCAAGGTGCTTTCCGTTCAGCCCGCTGCTCCTGAATAGAAGGTTCCGATAATTGAGCTGCTTTCTCAAAGGTCCCCGCATCCAGTTTGCCAGCTTCTGCGGCTCGAATTTTCCTGATTTCGCAAGCAATTCGTAAACGTCGGCGAATTCCCTTTCAATTACCAATACTACTGCATCAACAGGAGTTATCCCGTAATCTTTCGCAATGCGTTTCGCCCTGTCATCAGGCAATTCCGCAACCTCTTCCCCGGCGGTTTTCCATTCAACAGCAGAAACGACGAGTGGAGGAATGTCCGGGTCAGGCACGTACCTGTAATCATCAGCCGTCTCCTTTTTCCTGAGCCGCACAGTTATTCCACTGTTCTCGTCGAAGTGCCTTGTTTCCTGCGTTATCCTTGCACCCTGCTCAATCTGGGTTTTTTGCCTCTTCAGCTCGAAAGAGAGCGCATCATATACGTTTGAAAAGGAGTTGATGTTCTTTATTTCCACCCTTGCACCCTCCCCGATACTCACGTTCGCATCTATTCTCATCGTTCCCACTTCGTCCTTTATCGCGTTGAAATAGCGCAGATACCATTCGAGCTTACCCAAAAACTCCTTCGCGTCCTCAGGACTCCGCATGTCCGGCGCAGTGACTATTTCCACGAGCGGGACCCCGCTTCTGTTGTAATCGACAAAGCCCTTCCTGAGCTCGTACCTTCCCGGATCTTCCTCGAAATGCACCTCCCAGATCCCGATCCCATTGAGCGTTCCGCGTTTTGCCACCGGCTTTGAGGTGCGCTGGTAGCCCGAAGGCAGATCAGGGTAAAAATAGTGCTTCCTCTGAACGAAAATTTCCTTTTCGAGCTCGGGCTCAGCGCCGAGCATTTTCGCAATCCTCAGGACATGCGAAAGCGCCTGCTTGTTCACTGCCATGGGCTTTGCTCCGGGCTGACCGGTGCATATTGGGCAAATATTCGCGTTCGGCTCAGCATGCCCGTAGTTCGTTGGGCACTCGCAGAACATTTTCCCTTCACTGTTGAGCTGGACGTGGATTTCGAGCCCTATTACTGCGTTCATTTCTTATCCAACCTCTCTATCTCTTCCATCACTCCGAATACCTTTCCTTCCTCAAACCGGCTTCCCAAAACCTGCATCCCGGGCCTGAATTTACCTATTTTCCCAAAAGGCACGGAACCAGCAGGGATTCCTGCAAGGTTTGCAGGAACAGTCAATATATCAGCGAGGTACATTTCCAACGGATTCCCCATCTTCTCCCCGATCTTCCAGGGCAGCGTGCTCATAGTGGGCCCGAGCAAAACATCGTGCTTCCCGAGCACGGCCTCGATTTCCCTCTTCAGCACTGCTCTTGCCCTGAGCGTTTTCCCATACCATTCCTCCTGGTACTCCTTCGTGGTTATGAACGTACCGAGAAGAATCCTCCGCTTCACTTCCAGTCCGAATTTGTCGCCGCGCAGTTCAGCAACCGCTTCTGCAAAATTCTCGAATTCGCGCCCTGTTTTCCCATACCTCAAGCCATCGTATTTCTGCATTGCGCTCGAGAATTCCGCGAAAACGGTCAGGTAATAGATCGGAATCGCATGCCTTATTGCCGGGATCGAAACCTCGGAAATTCTGTAGCTCTCAGCACCCAGTTTATCCGTGAGCGAATGGAAAATTTTTGAAATACGTTCATCACAGCCATCCAAAAATTCCTTTGCAACTGCGATGCCCGGCTTTCCGGAATAATCCAATTCGACTTTCCCAACTGCATGTGTGCTCTGATCCCGCTCATCCATTCCCCCAATTGCCGAAAGCATGAGTTTGGCATCCTTCACGCTTGAAGCGAGCGACCCAATCTGGTCCAATGACATTGCCATGTCCGTAAGCCCATAGCGCGAAACCAGCCCATAAGTGGGTTTCATGCCCACTGTTCCGCAGAACGAAGCCGGGCACCTTATCGAGCCGCCCGTATCCGAGCCAAGAGCCATATCAGCAAAGCCAGCAGCAACCGCAGCAGCGCTTCCTCCACTACTCCCCCCAGTCACATATTCGCTGTCAAGAGGGTTCCTGCTCGGGAAAAACGCGCTTTTGGTGCAGTCGCTTCCGCACGCGAACTCGTCCATGTTCGCGCTTCCCATGAGTATGCCGTCTTCCGCCTCTATGCGTTCTATTACCGTAGCGTTGTAGGGTGCGATATATTTCTCGAGCATTTTCGAGCCGCACGTGAGCCGCTTTCCTTTTACTGCGATATTGTTCTTCACTATGATTGCTTTTCCTGCAAGCACCCCTGGTTTCTTCCCTTCCTTCGCCTTTTCGTCCAGTTCCCTTGCCTTTGCGAGCGCCTCTGCTTCGTAAATTTCGAGGAAAGTGTGCAGCCGGGCGTCTTCCTTCTGTATTTTGTCCAGCAATTTGGAGATGCGCTCGTAGTGCATGAAATCAATCCAGCGTTTTGGGCGCTACAAGAAGGCGGCTGCTCTTTTGCGTGAAATTCTCCACTATTGCGTCAACTTCGCCCTTTGCCCTGACTTTCGCTGAGTCGCTCCGAAGCCCGCCCTTTGCTCCGGTTACGTAGAAAAGCTGCCCGCCTTTCCCGCAGATTTCGCTTATACGCGAGAAATAGCCGAAAATGTCTGCGAACTCCTTTTCCAACTGCACGATTTCCAGCTCGCTGAGTTTCACGCGCGAAAGCTCAGCCATTTTTCCCACAAGTTCCTTATCAACTTTCATGGCAAATCCCAAGAATATGTGTTTATGTGTTGGGCGGCAAATAAATTAATAATTGTTCTATGCGAATGCCGGATGAGCAATATGGAAGTGCATGCATTCAAGGAGCAGCCAATCTGGCCGCCTTTTCCTGCGCGCCGCACCCATATCCCCATGAAGAAAGTACTTGATGTGAGGAACGCAAAAAATGCAAGGAATGCGAGGCCGCGTATAGTGGACCGCACCGAGACGCTGGAACTCGTGCACTGCTTCGCATGCAACGGGCACATCAGAAAAAGGCATGGCGCAAAGCCCAAGACACGGGTGCTGTTCAGGATCTGGAACAACGCCATTGAAAAGGTGAAGTACGTGCGCCCGAGATATTACTGCCCGAACTGCAAAGCAGACGTTTTGCCGGAAATCCGCGATGCCCTTCCAAACATGAAATTCGACTTCGAGATAATAGGGCTCATCCTTGCTTTGAATGCGGACCGTGGCATGGGGTGCAGGTGCATAAGCAAGGCATTTTCGTCCCTATTCGGCATCGGCATCTCACCTGCAAGCGTGAGCAACATCCTCAAGAAGATGAAGGCATTTTCCAGCTGCCGCGGCTTAGAAAGGAAAAGAAAATAAGAAGCTCTTATCTTTGCAAACCACGCCTGAGAGTTCAACAACCCGGAAAATTTTAAACACTCTGAAAGAAACCCTTATAAACTCACTTGATAAAATAGAGGCATGGTTTTCTATCCAGCCATTAGAGAGCTTTTCAACCCGGGCTTGCAGGAAGTGACAGGGCTTCTCATCCATCTTGTGGTCCTTTTCGCGAGCATAATGCTCTCCTTTTACGGACTGCGCAACTTCGCGCGCTACACAGTTACACTATCCAAAAATACTCATCTTCTCGGAATCGCTTTTGCGCTCATAACTTTCATACCCATAGGGGACATGTTCGAGCACCTCGAGCTGTTTCCAGGCACAAGTTTCTGGCACCACATGCACATCTTCACCAATGTCGCGGCATTCTATTTCATCTACCGCTTCGTGCAGCTCATAGATGCGAAAGAGCGCGAAGATATGGGAAAAAGCGCAGCACTGCTCGTCGCCATTACAGTGTTCGGAATAGTTTTTTCGGAAAGCGAGGAAATGTTCAAGGCAGGACTCTTTGGTACTCTCCCGTACCATTACGTCATAGGTACAACCTACATCGCCCTGTTTATCGCCATATTCTGGCTTTCATGGAAGTTCCTGGATCAGATAAGCAATCTCGGAAAAATGGAGAGCGCGTTTTCGCTGAAGAGCTTCGCGATTTCCATGATACCGATAATTTCAGCATGCCTGCTCGCAACCGGCGCCACCTCGCTTACCGCGGAGTTCATAAGGGACATCATCCCCAGCATTAAGAGCCATCCGTTTGTTCTGCTCATGGTCGCGTCGGTGAACGTGTTCTACCTGTCGCTCGCCATGACCCTCGTCGGCTTCGGCTACATGGCGGAAAAAATACACGGCTTCTACGCGCCCATAGAAAAATTCGTGGCAAGGAAAAAGACAGAGACCCGCTACTTCAAAAAATAACAAAAGGGGCTATAATATGTTCCCTATCATTTCAAATGCCCGCTTTATTATCTCAGGTGGCGGAAGGAACGTGGTGCGGAAATACGTTCCATCAGTTTGCTTTCCAAACCCGGAGCCAGGAACAAGAACAACTCCTCCTTTGTCCGTTGCCTTCAGGGCAGCCCTTATGAAGTCCCAGTCGCGCTTTCCTTCCCATTTTCCGCTCTTTATCTTCATGAACGCGTAGAAAGCGCCGTTTGGCTCAGGATAGGAAAGAGGAAGCCCAGAGGTCGCTTTTTCCAGCGCCTTCTTCCTTTCGATGAGCGTTTTTTTCACGTCCACAAGATAAGGGTCAACATCCTTCACGAGCGTTGCCGCAACGCCTTCCTGGAACTCCCAGTTCAGCGCAAGGCGCCTGTTGCATTCCTTCTGCACCGCCTCCTTTATCATCCCCCATTCGTCCTTTCCGCCTTTTCCCATGGAATGGAAAGCGAGCCAGCCCACCCTTGCACCAGGGTAGAAGTAAATCTTCGAGACCGAACTTCCATAGATGTATGGAATTTTCCCATCTGCGATTTTCCTGAAATCTACTGGCTCGCCGAACGTGAGCCGGTCATAAGCGCCGTCGTAGAAGACCGGCACTTCGTGCCTTGCGCACACTTCGACCGCAGCCCTGAGGTTGCCTTCCGAATAGACCGAGCCAAGAGGGTTGTTAGGGTTTATTATGACCGCGAATTTCGCGCCCTGGATTTTCTTTTCCAAATCACCTATATCTATCTGCCCGTTCTCATCATGCCTGTAAAAAGCGGAATTCGCGCCGTTTAGGTTCGCCTCGGTTATGTAAATCGAGTATGTGGGATTAGGAAGCACAGCCTTGTCCCCTGGGTTGACCATCGTGGAAAAGAGGAACTTTATCCCTTCCGTGAGCCCGTGCATCACGAAAACGTCGTCAGGAGTACAATTTCCGCCCTCAATTTCCGCTGCCTTTTTCCTTAGCGATTCAGTGCCCTGCGAGGGCGGATAGCCCTTGAGTTTTTTCCCGAGCGCTGCTTTCACGTTTTCCGCGATCGCGTCAGTCAGCCCCATTTTCAGGTCGTAGTTGGATTTCGCAGGGTCGCCTATGTTTAGCCAGATCATCTGCCTTCCCTGCTTCTGGAGCTGCACCGCTTCGATCACTACATCGCGTATCGCGTATTCCACAAATTCCATTCGTTTGGATGGCCCGAATGCCACATTATCGCTTTTTCGTCCAGTGTCCATAATACCCCCTCTGTTCATATGAAGAAATTATCCGGAGTATGTTTAAATAATGTGTGATGGCGCAGACCTTGCGCATGCTTTACTGACATTGTGTGGCGATGCAGTCAAACGCCGTGGATTGGCCGCAAAAAGGTTGCGCATGCAACGATGTTTGACGGCATCGGGCGAATGCCACCTGCTTCAGCTGGTTGATGAAACTACTAACCATTGCATTTTTTCTGGTGACGCCTTTGAGCGAGTGCTGTTGTTTGGCGACGGCACGCAGTCCCTCGACTTCATGAGTCGTGGGTTCGCCACACGGTGTCACTAACGATGCTCCCTTGCATGGCTGTCAATTATTTTTGCAACGTTGACAGGATGCATTGGGGGCCTGACCATAGCAACCCTTGCTCTTGTTTTCTCGCCAAAAGGTTCACTTGGAGTTATACATACTCCTTTTTCATCCACCAACGCTGCGGTCAGCGCATTGCTGTTTACGCCCTTTACATATTCGAGGTAGTGGTAAAATGGGATTTCAGGCTTGCCGAATGGATATTCAAGAACTTTGCCATAGCGTTTTTGAAGCCTCTCGATTTCGGTTCCGAACTGCATGCTCCAGTTCGCGAACGTTTTGAAATTCGGCGCAAGTTCCTTCATAATAGTTTCGTACTCCTCGTAGTACGGCAATGAAGCATACTGCGTGAGCGTGTTTTCTCCAAGGTACATTGCAAAGGCGGTTCCCAGTGCATCGTGCAACGCGTCGTTCACCAGTTTTGCGGTTTTCAATGCGTCCGGTATGTATGGTGTGAAGAAGCCGCCGTGGAAACCAGTTCCCAGCGTTTTGTCTATTCCACTCATGAAAAGCAGGGGCACGCCGGTTTCCTCGGAGATTTTGAAAAAGTCGATCCTCTGTGCAGAAGGTATGTAATCCCTGTAAATGTCATCAATAATAAGGAGCACTGCATTTCCAGTTTCCAGCATGTGAAGCTGCAAGCCATCGGCAATCTGTCTGGCCGTTTTCGCCTTTAGTATAGTGCCGGTTGGATTATCTCCAGATATAACAACAACAGCGCGCGTATGCTCATCCAGTTTGGAAAGCACTGATTTTACGTCAGGTGAGCCGTTGTCCTCCCCACCTCTTATTCTTTCAGCACGCTTCACCTCCACACCATACAGAATCAAAATGCCTGCCCATGGTGCATAGACGGGGTTCACACACACAACGTTGCTCTTCAGATTTGATACAAGAAGCCCGGTGAACTGCAATCCTTCGGTCACGCCATTGACGCCATAAATATTTTTTGGATCGAGACCATATTGTGCCGCAATCGCCCTGCGTAATCGCAGCATTCCCTGCGAGTTCGTATAAACTATACGAGCAACTTCGCCATTTATCTCCTTTCCATTCAAGACATCGTGAAGAACACTTGTTACTGAGGGTGCACCCTCTATCGACTGGTCAATGTGCGTGTTTCCAATGTCGTGGCGCAGTACACCATGCTTTACGCCATCATTGATCCATTCAGTGCCACTGTCCGCGTGTGCCTGCCCTTTCTTCACTGAGTCGCTTCCGCGCAGCGTGCACTTCGCCGCTTTCTCGAACCTAGAGATATCCAGATTCAACGTGAGCACGCCCGCTTCGCCAAGCTTCTTCACTTCTGCGAGCCGTTCCTTGGAACTAAGCTTCAAAAATTGTTCTTTGTTCATAGTTCGTTGCGCCAAATTCATAAACAATCCCCAATTTTATTCTTTGTGGTAGTATATTTAAATATATTGGTTTAGTTCTATGGCTTCACCCTCTGCCTGTCCCTTGGGAACATCACCGCATCGCGTATGTTCCCGAGTTCACAGAGTGCCATGGTCATCCTGTCCAAGCCCATGCTCCAGCCAGCGTGCGGAGGAGCACCGTACTTGAATGCGTCTATGTACGACTTGAAGCCCGCGGGCTCCATTCCCTTTGCCGAAATTTGTTTTTCGAGCAAATCCGGAATGTGAATCCGCTGCGCTCCTGAAGCGACCTCCATCCCGCGATAAATCAAATCATAAGCCCTGCACATCTTAGGATTGTCTTCGTAAGGCATAGAGTAGAAAGCCCGAACAGCAGTAGGGTAATCCTTCACAATAACGACATCGCTCTTCGCGGTTTCGCAGATTTTCACCTCCTGCTCCCTGGAAAAATCCTCTCCCCACCTTATCCTTTCTCCGTCTGCATTAAGCGCTTTCACCAGATCGGAATAAGCGTATACAGCTGCCTTTTCCGGCACTTCGAGTTTCGCGTTCAGGGTTTCGAGTTCAGCCCTGTTCCTTTCATTCACGCTGTTCAGCATTTGCAGGAACACTTCTCCCAGGACAGCAATCGCGTCTTCATCATCAGCAAAAGCCATCTCTATGTCCATCTGGTGTATTTCGTTTATGTGGTAGGGACCTTCGTGTTTCTCTGCCCTGAAAACAGGAGTGGTCATGAACACACGCTCCATTCCTCCAATTACTGCCAATTGCTTGTAGAACTGCGGGCTCTGCGCTAAAAACGCCGGTTTATCAAAATAATCGATTTTGAAGAGCTGCGCCCCCCCTTCGGTGGAAGAGCCGACTATGCACGCAGGATTTATCTCCTCGAAATCCAGCGAAAGGAGCGCCTCGCGGAACGCACTTTCCAGAGTTGCCCTTATGTCGAATATCGCCCTTGTTTTCTCCCTTCGCAGATCCAGTGAACGGTTGTCCAGCCGCACGTTCAGGTTTGGCTCTTTCTTTTGCACAGGGTAAAAAGGGAGTGGGCTGTAAATTTTTCCAACGACCTTAATGCTCTCCGCTTCCAATTCCACTCCGTTTGGAGCCCTCGGCTCCTTCCTGACAGTTCCTTTCACCTGGATTGCGCTTTCCTTTTCTATTTTTTCTTCAGGTTTCGAGGAAAGTTTCACCTGTATCTTTCCGCTTCCGTCTCGCAGGGTGAGAAATGTAAGCGTGCCCAATTCCCTTATATTGTGCACCCAACCCGCGAGAACTGCAGGTTTTCCGTCAAAGATTCCGGATTCGGAGAGCACAGATGCTATGCTCCGTTCCTTCATGGAAGTGGAAGAAGCGAGCAGCTCGCGGCTGCGCGTCCGTTTTTGTGCAGAATCAGATCCTTTGAAAATGGTTTCACCTGTGCTGCTGTTACAGTTCGGCGTATAGTTGGACGTAACCGCTTAAAAATCTACCGCGAAACTTTTTAAGATATTGTGCACCCAACCCGCGAGAACTGCAGGTTTTCCGTCAAAGATTTTTCAAATTCATCCAACCTGAAAAGGAGCGTTCTGTGACTTTCCCTGAATGAGCTGATGAGGCCTTTTTCTGCCTTACGACCCTCGTACTCCTGTTGGTGCTGAGGAAGCGTGCTATAGGCGTGTAGAACGCCTCGGCACGCATGGTCGCGAACACGAAGAACATTATTGTAGTGGTAAGCACGACGTACAGCATGTTCTGGAAGATGCGCGCCAGCGTGGTTATCTCGTTGTGCCCGAACAACACGAGCGCTGTTCCCATTATATCTATGTTTATGGTGAGCAGGAACAGTATACCGATGAGCGAGTAGAGCGCAGAAGTGAGTATGAACGTCTTCAGCGAGAACGTGTTCCTGGTGACTTCATTCATATTCGAGATGTTCTTCCATGTTTTGAGCAATATAACCAGTGTCAGGAGCGAAAGTACGAGGAACAGCAGCGCGTCAAAATTTACCTCTATTATCAATTCGATATGATACAGCGCATAGAGCGGAACAAACATCGCAAGGAGCACGAGAACGGTTTCGCGCACCACATGCTCTGCGCGCTCGGGCGTTTTGCTCTCCCATGTGGAGGTGAAAAGATATACAAAATAAATCGCCGCGATTCCGGACGCGAGGTGCATGTAATGCCAGAAATGCCCTGCCGGAGGCATGTTGGTGTGCTCGAACAGCTCGAATATGCCTATGCTGCTTATGAAAGCGAACACCATTGCGAGCCGCATCCAGCGCACGAATAGTTTGCTGTAATGCATTATCACGCTCCTCAGGCCCAAAATACCTGCAATTATCAGGAATATTATGAACACGATGTGCATGTCGAACGCGCTTATTACGAATGAATCAGTATCCTCCAGATCCGGAAACAAGGGGATTATGCCCTGAGTCTTCCCGGTCGCCATTACAACACCGCAATATCGTCAATATAAGAGTTTATAATTCTTCCACCTCACGTCAGCAGATGGTTGTTTGTCCCACCATGCAGGCCTCGCTATTCGCCACTTCACATGAAAAAGACGAAAATTAAATGGATTTTTTACGTGCCGCGTCATTTATTAAAATTTTGCACGCATCTTATCATACATCGCTGAAACCATGCGACTTAGTTAACAGGGTGGGAAAATGAAAACAACTCTTACAGTAATAAAGGCGGACGTGGGCGGCTTCACTGCGCATTCGGACGTCCATCCGCGGCTTATCGAGAGCGCGCAGAAGTCCTTGGAGGTGGGAAAGAAGAAGGGTATAATACTGGACTATTACGTGACGAAGGTGGGCGACGATCTCCAGCTCATAATGACGCACGACAAGGGCGTTGACTCGAAGGAAGTGCATGCGCTCGCGTGGGACGCGTTCATTGCAGCTACTGCGATTGCGAAGGAACTCAAGCTCTACGGTGCTGGCCAGGACCTTCTCGCAGATGCGTTCAGCGGGAACATAAAGGGCATGGGGCCCGGATGCGCTGAGCTCGAGTTCGAGGAAAGGAAGAGCGAACCTGTGATAGTATTCATGATGGATAAGACCGATCCAGGCGCGTTCAACCTGCCGGTTTTCAAAATGTTCGGGGACCCGTTCAACACAGCAGGGCTCACGATAGACCCGAACATGGTTTCCGGCTTCGCGTTCGAGGTATGGGACATCTACGGGAACAAAAAAATTGTGCTTAACAGCCCGGAGGAACTCTACGCGCTCCTTGCACTGATAGGCACGAAGAGCAAATACGTAATAAAAAGGGTGTTCCCGCGCACAGGAAACAAAGTTCCCCAGACCGAAGCAGTTGCGGCCATAAGCACGGACAAGCTCCACCTCATTGCCGGAGAATACGTAGGCAAGGACGACCCGGTGGCCATAGTGAGGTGCCAGTCAGGGCTCCCGTCGCAGGGAGAGGCGCTCGAGCCATTCGCGTTCCCGCATTTGGTTGCCGGATGGATGAGGGGCTCGCACAACGGTCCCCTTATGCCAGTTGGGCAGAAGGATTCCATGACAACCAGGTTCGACGGGCCGACGAGAGTGGTGGGGCTGGGCTTTCAAATCGCCAACGGAAAATTGGTGGGGCCAGCAGACCTTTTGGGAGACATCGCGTTCGACAACGCGAGGAAAAAGGCGCTCCAGATTGCGGATTACATGAGAAGGCACGGTCCGTTCGAGCCGCACCGGCTCTCAGCAGAGGAGATGGAGTACACGAGCATGCCCAAAATAATGAAGAATCTGGAGGGCAGGTTCGAGAAGATAGAGAAGTGATTTTCGGCTAGTGCGGATTAGTAAAACATGTTGCCGTGCATGATTATCCAGTTCTTTATTTTTTTCTCCTCAGCATTTATCGCAAGAAGAACTTCCCCATAATCAGCGAACTGCGTCATCAGCCGGTTTCCGAGCCATTCGTCGCGTTTAAGCCTGCGCACTGTTTCCAGATCCGCGCCTGCAAGACCTGCTGCGATGGATTTGCGTTGTGCCTGCCCTCCATTGGAATATTCCAAGGCAATGCCTGCTTTTATGGCATTTCTTACGTTCTCCTCCATTTTTTCCCTGGCAAGCGCCATGCCGAGGAAATAAGCGCTCAAGTATACGGAATAGCCCTTCCCGTGCTTCAGGATTTTGAGCACTACATCTGCATTTTCCCTGGAGAGCGCCGCTCCTTTTCTGAGTTTTTTTTCAAGCCCTTTGAGGGATGAAACAATGTCCATGTTTTCTTCCGCAGACCGTGCAAACTTTCCGAAGTCCTTTATATTAGCCGGCGTTGTTCTGGTACTGTGCCAATATTTCGTTCCTTGCGCACTGGCTTCTGACCCCTTTAGCGCAACAATAACCGGTTTTGCATTGTCGGTCTTCAAATGCCGTTTTATCCGTGCCATGGAATTCACTTGTGCGTGTTCTGCTTATTTCGCGCAGGAGTCCTTTATTAATCTTTTATTTCAACCTTTTTCCACTATTAGCCGAGAAAACGAATTTATGCGAGTTTCCACAGGGTCGTTTCGATGCGCCCTCTCTCGCTGCTTATTCTCTTATCCCATTCGGGGTTAATTTTGACTTTTCTGGAAAGCCGCGCTTTTTTTATTTCAATTGCCTTATCCACTTCCGTTGCCGCGATGTCTGTTCCAAGCATCTTGTTGATTTCAGATGATTTCAGGTCCTCTATGTATTTTCCTTCCTTCGAAAGCAGTGCAACCATTTTCCCCACTCTTTCGTGCGCATCCCGGAAAGGGACTCCGTTCATTGCAAGCAAGTCCGCAAGCGCAGTAGCGTTCGCATAGTTCTTCTTTATCTCCAACACCATCTTCTTTTCATCGAATTCAAGTGTGGGCACGAGCTCAGCCACCATCGCAAGCGCCTCCTTCGCACTATCCAGGCCGTTCATTAGCGCAAATTTCGTCTCCTGCGAATCCGCATTGTAGCCGTTCATGAGCCCCTTCTGCACAACGAGCGTGTGAATGAGATTGCCGTAAAGCCGTCCTGTTCTCCCCCGCACCAGTTCCAGCACATCGGGATTCTTCTTGTTCGGCATTATCGAGCTGCCGGTCGTATATTCATCCCCCATGAGTATAAGCTCCTTCTGCGACAGCCAGATTATCTCCTCTGCAAACCGCGAGAGTTTTGCCATAAGCTCGCTCAGCGCAAAAAGAACTTCCGCCTCAATCTCTCCGCGCTGGCTTATGGCATCCATCTCGTTTTCAATTATGGAATCAAAGCCGAGCAGTGCCGCTGTTCTTTTTCGGTCTGTTTTCCAGTCGGTTCCGCTTATCGCGCACGCGCCCAAAGGACTTCTGTTCACCTTTTTGTACGCATCGAATATCCGCTCCAAATCCCGCTCAAAGGACTGCACATATGACTCGCACCAGAAGGAAACCATTACGGGCTGCGCAACCTGCGTATGAGTGTAAGACGGCATAGCAAAATCGTTTTCAGAGAGCGCTGCGAATGATTTCTGCAACTGCACAACCAAATCAGCGACAGCGAGCAGTTCGTCCCTAAGGTAAAGCCGCGTGTCCACAGCTACCTGATCGTTTCTGGAGCGCGCTGCGCGCATCTTCTTCCCAAAAGAAGTGATTTTCGTAACCTCGTTCTCCACATTCATGTGCACGTCTTCCAGTTCCTTTTTCAGATTGAATTTCCCCTCTTTGCGGGACTTCAGGACTGCTTTCAGCGCGGAAACAATAACATCTGCCTCCTCTTTCTTCACTATGCCCCGCTCGCCCAGCATTTTCACATGAGCAATCGAGCCCAGAATATCGTATTTGACGAGCCGGGAGTCCAACTGCACGTTCTCGCTGCTCATGTAATCGAGCACTTTTTCTTTCGGGCTTTTGGAGAATCTTCCTCCCCAGAGCATTTTTTTGCCTTTCATTTCTTCCATCCCGTTTTCAGGTGGTTTTCAGTTCCCTCTTTTCTCTTTCCCGCATTTTATTTCGGGTTCGTTTTCTATTTTTTTCCGTACTTCATCTTATACGCAGTTGAATATTGCATGAGCCAGAGCTTTGTGAACGCCCCTCCTTCCTTCTGGTCGAAGCTGCTGCCCTTTCCATACGTTGCGACATTGTGACTATAGAGTGCGTTCGGGCTCTTCCGCGAGGCGACAGTGGCAGCTCCTTTGTACAATTTCATCTTCACAGAGCCACTAACCTGGCTCTCCACCTCGTCGTTGAATTTGTCCAGCGCAACTTTCAGGGGGGAGAACCATTTCCCCGTGTAAATAATATCAGAGTACAAGTTGTCGGTGTAATTCTTGTGAAATAGTTCATCCTTTGTGAGCACGTATTTTTCCAAGTCCCTGTGTGCGGGAAGAACAACGAGCGCAGCAGGTGCCTCGTACGCCTCCCTGCTCTTGAATCCGATTGTTCTGTCTTCCATGTGCTCTATCCTTCCGACCCCATGTTCACCCGCTGTTTTGGTGAGCTGCCTTATCATCTCCACTTCATCCCTGTAAACTGTGCCATCAATCCCGATCTCCACAGGCACGCCTTTCTCAAAGACGATGTCAATGTACGCGGGTTTGTCAGGTGCCTTTTCAGCCGGCTTTGTCCATTCGTACGCATCTTCAGGAACTGCCTGCTCTGGAAATTCTATAGGCCCTGCCTCTATGCTTCTTCCCCACAGATTCTCATCAATGGAATAGGGGTTATCCCTCGTAATCTTCACTTCCAATCCCCTTTGCTTCGCATATTCTATCTCTTCGTCCCGCACCAGTCCCCAGTCCCTTACAGGCGCAATCACTTTCATGGAACTTAATGCAGCAACCCCTGCATCTATGCGCACCTGATCATTTCCTTTCCCAGTTGAGCCGTGGCAGACCGCCTGCGCACCTTCCTTCTTTCCCACCTCCACAAGCTTCTTGGCAATGAGCGGTCTTCCGAGCGCGGTGAAAAGGGGATAATTGCCCTCGTACATAGCGTTCGCCTTTAGCCCAGGCCAGATGTATTCCCTGACGAATTCCTTTTTCGTCTCCAAACAGTAATGCTTCTTCGCACCTATCTTTTTCGACTTTGCTTCTACGCCCTTGAGTTCCCTCTCCTGGCCCAGGTCCAGCGTGCAGGTAATAACTTCCTTGCCCATTTCCTGCAAAAGCGAGGCGATAACCGTGGTATCCACCCCACCTGAGAATGCGAGCACGACCTTCTCTATGTCCTTGTATTCATTCTTTGTTTTCGTCTTGATTTTTTCAAATAAATCCATAAGCCCCACCCTCTTCGTTCTATTTCTCCAATATTTTTAACAATATTGCCTTTTGCATGTGCAGTCGGTTCTCCGCCTGGTCAAAGACGACGCTATGTTTGCCATCTATTATCTCCGCAGTCTGCTCATAGCCGCGCATCGCAGGAAGACAGTTCATGAATATGAATTCCTTTTTCGCGTATTTCGCTATTTCCGGATTGACCTGATAGGGCATGAGCTGCTTTATGCGCGCTTCCTTTTCAGAAGCAGGTACATGGTAGCTCATCCACGAATCAGTATACGCAATATCCGCATCCTTTATCGCCGACTTCGCATCACTTGTAATGGTTACTTTTCCGCCCGTTCGTTTTGCAATCTCCACATACTCCTTTTTGGGCATCATTTCAACAGGGCATCCAATGGAAATTTCCATCCCCACTATCGCGCAGCCCAGGATAAGAGAGTGCGTGACGTTGTTGTTTCCGTCTCCCAAATAGCAGAGCTTGAGCCCTTCCAATCTGCCCCTCTTCTCTTTAATGGTAAGGAGGTCTGAAAGAACTTGCACAGGATGCTCATCGTTACTCAGCCCGTTTATCACGGGTATTCCGGAATTCTCATCCAATTTTGAAAGTTTCTCGTGCTCAAAAACCCTTGCCATTATGCAATCCACATATCTTCCATACACCTTCGCAGTGTCTTCTATGCTTTCTTTTGCGCCAAGAGGCGTTTGCGACGTTTCAATCACAACCGCATCTCCACCGAGCTCCTTTATCCCAACCTCGAAGCTCACCCGTGTCCGCAAGGAGGGCTTTTCGAAAAGCATGAGCAGCGTCTTTCCATCCAATTTCTTCCTGTACTTCTTGGGATCTTTCTTCACTTCAGCAGCCAAATCGAGCAGCGCTTCCACTTCTTTCCTGTTCAAATCAGCAATCGAAAGCAGGGACTTTCCCTTCATATTGTTCATGACAATCCCTCTTTTTCCTCAAACCCGAACATGATATTCATGTTCTGCACTGCCTGGCCTGACGCGCCCTTGAGCAGGTTGTCAAGGACAGCGACTATCACGAGCCGGTTGTTCTCGTCAATCTCAAAGCCGCCGAGCAGCAGCTTGTTCGTGTTCTGCACCGCATGTATATCAGCTATCCCTTCAACCACCTGCACAAAAGGACTGCCTTTGTAGAACTCTGCGTACATCTTCTTTATTTCGGCGGCGTTGTGCTTTTTTTTCAGGATTACATGGCTTACAATCATCATCCCCCTGAATGTGTCCATTACCTGAGGAGTGAAGCCCACTTTGGTTTTTATGAACTGCTCAATCTCGTATTTGTGCCGGTGCCTGGTTAGGTTGTAGGCGATTATATTGTCCTTCGTGAGCGTCTTGTCCTTCGCATACGCGGATTCCTTTCCTGCTCCGCTCCAGCCGGACTTGCAGTCAAAGATTACGTATTTGGCAAATTTTTGCACGGGGTAGGAACTCGCTATCATTCCAGTTGCATAGCAGCCCGGATTTGCAACGATCTTTGCCTTCTTTATTTTTTCCCTGAACAGTTCAGGAAGCCCGTAAATCGCCTTTCTTTCTTTATCTTTATGCCCGAAACCGTAGACCTTCTCATAATCCTCCGGCTTTTTGAAGCGATAGTCCGCGCTCAGGTCTATAATCCTGCATTTCAGCTTCGGCACGAATTCCATTGCCTTGGTGTGCGGAAGAGCAAGGAACACAACATCCAAATTCATTTCGTTTATTTCATCAATACTGAAGCCAGTGTAAGCAAGCTCCCCTTCAAAGTCCGGATAAAGTTCCTTTACTTTTTTCCCCGCATTGTGCCCGCTGTTCAGAGCCAGAAGCTCAACTTTCCCATGTTTGGAAAGCACTTTCACGAGTTCGTGGCCCGTATAGCCACTCGCACCTATTATTCCTGCCTTGATTTTCATTGCATTGCCCCCAACACTTTCTTTCATCCCGTTCATCTACAGCCTCTTCAATACCTTTTCGAGTATTTTGATCGCTTCGTCTATTTCCTTTTTCCTGACAGTGAGCGGAGGAAGAAAGCGCAGCGTGAATTCGTTCGGCGCGTTTGCAATGAGCCCGTTTTTCAAACATTTTTCCACCACTTTCTTCGCATCAGCTTCAATTTCAGCGCCTATCATGAGCCCCTTTCCCCTGACTTTTTTCACTTTTTCGAGTGCGGAGAGTTTTTTCAGGAAATAGGCGCCTGCTTCAGACGCGTTTTCCATAAACCCCTTCCGCATAATGCAATCAATAGTGGCGTTTGCAGCAGCGCACGCGAGCGGATTCCCTCCGAAAGTGGATGCGTGGTTTCCCTTCCCGAATCCGTATTTCGAAATGCAGGCGCCTATCGGAACTCCATTCGCGAGCCCCTTCGCAGTAGTTATTATATCAGGGGTTATTCCTTCATGCTGGTATGCGAAAAATTTCCCTGTTCTTCCGTTCCCTGTCTGCACCTCGTCCAAAATGAGCAGGACATTCTTTCTTTTGCATATCCCGCTCACTTCAGCGAGAAAGCCCTCTTTTGGGACTATTACCCCCCCTTCGCCTTGTATGGGCTCGAGCATCACTGCTGCCGTATTACTGTTTATCGCATTCTCTATTGCCTTGGCATCCCCATAGTCCACGAAAACGAAGCCCTCGACAAGAGGGAAAAACGGCTTCCTGAACGCCTTCTTCCAGGTTGCGGAAAGCGCGCCGTGCGTCCTTCCGTGGAACGAGCCCTTGCACACCACGAACTCCTTCTTCCCGGTTATTTTTTTCGCGAGCTTTATCGCCGTCTCGTTCGCCTCCGCACCCGAGTTGCAGAAAAAGCACTTCTTCAGCCCGGATATTTTCACGAGTTTTTCCGCAAGCACGACCTGCTGCTCAGTATAGTAATAGTTGCTTATCTGAAGAAGCGTTTTCGCCTGCTTTGCAATCGCCTTTCCGACTTCCTTGTTGCAGTGCCCTATGGCAATGCATCCGAGCCCGCCCAGCATGTCAAGGTATTTTTTCCCGTCCTTGTCGTAAACAACGCATCCGCTGCCCTTCTCAGCCACCAAATCGAACCGGCTGTAGGCATGCATTATGTATTCCGAGTCCTTTTCCTTCACTTCATCAGCGTTCATTTCCAACTACCTCAGTCCCTATTCCTTCCTCGGTGAATATTTCGAAAAGCAGGGAATGCGGCACAGTGCCGTTTATCAGATGCGCCTTCCTGCAGCCCGCTTCCACTGCTTCCATGCATGCCTCCACCTTTGGTATCATACCCTTGGTTATCACTCCATTCTTTATCAGCCTGCGCGCCTGCGCAATAGAGAGGTGGGGGATAAGGGCTCCGTTCTCCATTACTCCGTCAACATCCGTCAGAATGGTGAGCTTCACCGCTTTGAGCGCAACGGCGACCTTCACTGCAGCACTATCAGCGTTTATGTTGTACGTCTGCCCGTCCTTTGTCCCGAGCGGAGATATGACCGAAGTTATTCCCCCATCAAGCATCTTCTTGATTTTTTCCACATCCACCTTCTTCACTTCGCCCACGAACCCCAGTTTTTCGTCCTTCTGCTCCACGTGCATGCAATCGTAAAGCGCCTCGCTCCTGCAGTGCATTTTCTTCAGGGCTGCCCTTATCTCATCGTTGATTTTCGCGAACACCTTTCGTATTATCTCCACTGTTTCCGCATCAGTCACGCGCAGGCCGTTTACGAAAACCGGCTTTGCGCCCAATTTCTCCATCTCCCTGGTGACTTCAGGCCCGCCGCCGTGTACTATAACCGGCTTTATCCCAACCGCCTTCAGGAACGCAACGTCCTTCATCACCGATTCCTTCACTAAGTCGTTCACCATCGCTTTCCCGCCGTACTTTATCACCATCACTTTGCCCCTGAACTTGTGGAGATAAGGCAGCGCCTCGTCTATCAGGATTTTTGCTTTTTCAATATGGTTCATTTTCATCACATCCATTTTGTTCGCTTAAGCGGTGAATCTGCGACATCTTCACGTAGGATAGTGCGCATTTATTTTCACGTACTCCTCGCTCATGTCGCATCCGTACGCAGTCGCTTCCTCCTTTCCTGAATTCATATCTATCGTTATCTTCAGCTCCTTTTGATTCATTATTCCCTTCACCTTTCCATAATCGAAATCCACAGTAACCCCGTTCTTCACTATCTGCATGTTCCCGAAATGCACATCCACCTTCAGTTCGTCGAACTTTGCTCCGGAATTGCCCAGGGCGCAGACTATCCTTCCCCAGTTCGGGTCGTTTCCGTAAACGGCGCATTTCACCAGATTCGAACTCACGACCGATTTTGCAAGCGCTTTTGCGGAATTTTCATTCTTTGCGCCTTTCACATGCACTTCGAGCAGTTTAGTCGCCCCTTCTCCATCCGCAGCTATTTTCTTCGCAAGCTGCGTGCAGATCTCATCCATCGCCTGCTGGAATCTCTTCCCATCAACCTTTCCGGCATTTCCGTTCGCCATGGCTATGCACATGTCGCTCGTGGAGGTATCCATGTCCACAGTCAGCATGTTGAACGACTTGCCCGCTGATTTTTTCAGGGCTTTCTGCAGCGCATCCGGTTGCACGTCCGCGTCAGTGCAGATGAATGCGAGCATTGTAGCCATGTTCGGGTGCACCATTCCTGCGCCTTTTGCTATTGCACCTATGGAGAAATTATCCATTTTCACAAAGACCTCTTTCTTCACCCTGTCGGTTGTGAGTATTGCCTCCGCTACCTTTCCGTCCTTTGAAAGTTCCCCCTTTATTCCCCTGATGCCATTTTCTATTTTCTCCATGGGCAGGTAATGGCCTATTATGCCAGTCGAAGCCACGAGCACGTGCTTTTCATCTATCCCAAGCTCCTGTGCAGCAAGTTTGGCGGTCTTCTCAGCAGCTGCAATTCCCGGTTTCCCCGTGCACACGTTCGCGACTCCGGAGTTTATCACTATTGCCTGCGCTTTTCCTCCTTTAAGGTGCTCCATCGTAACATAGAGCGGAGCGCCTTTCACCCTGTTCTGCGTATAGATTGCAGCCGCGCTGCACAGGTGCTCCGAGAATATCACCCCGAAGTCCAAATTGCTTTTTTTTATACCGATATGCTTACCCAGCGCCGTGAATCCATCAACTTTGCCTATCGCGTTTTCGTCCATGCTTTCATCGCGCATTTTCGCCTATTTAATCGTTGCGCTCCATTCCTGCAAAAATATTTCAAAAATGTTCCATTTGGAACAAATTAGTTAAATTTTAAAACCTTGGCGCATATTCATGGCAAGCGGACCGGAAAATCAGGGCGAAATGAAGCGGAGCAGCATGGAAAGGGCGGAACGAAATGAAAAGAAAGAATGGGAATAAGACGAGCGAACTCGTGTGGCTATACGTGAAGAGAAGACCTTTCATAAAGGAGATGCTGAAATATGATTTGGTGAACTACAGCCGCCTCGCGCGTCGGCTCTGCAGGGATATTTTTCGTTCGCAGGACTATTTCCACGCAGTGAAAGTAGCACTCATACGCCTCAGCTCCAGGATAAGGAAAAAGGAAGGGGAGATGGAAGGAAAGGTGCTCGAAGTACTGAAGAAGAGCACGATTACGATAAGAAACAAAGTGGTCGTATTGATTTCCTCTGCTCCGCTCCAGCTCAATGCGATATCATCGGTGAAAAGCGGCAACTTCTACACTTACATAGCCGAGTGCGGCGAAACGCAGAAGGCGATGCGCTCTAAAAGTGTAATTTCCGCAGAGGAGAACCTCAACCTTTTCGTACTTTCGAGTTCTCCAGATATTGAAAATACACCTGGAGTGATTTCCACCGTGCTGCACATGCTCGCTGCGGAAGGCATAAACGTTAACGATTTCATCTCTTCCTATACTGACACTTTGCTCGTAATAAGGGAATCGGACACTTCGCGCGTGTACGAGCTTTTGTCTTCGCTTACGAAATAGCCGACAAATATACGAATGATGAATATGGAAGTTATTGCATTGTCTTTCTTCGCAGTGCTCCTGCTCTCAGGCATATTCGCGCTGCTCGGGCTTGGGGGCGCCTCGATATACGTGCCGGTATTCTTTTGGCTCGGAATCCCGCTCGAAAGCGCGATAGCAGCAGGGCTTTTCATGAACGTCGTCTCAACAGGAATATCATCGCTCAACTACCATGCAGGAGACCTTCTGGACTTCAGGGCCGCATTCTGGATCCTTGCAGGCGCGCTGATTGGCTCGCCAATAGGCGTATGGCTCTCCCATTCCCTTCCCCACAAAGCAATAATCGGGCTGTTTTCCCTTGTCTTGCTGCTCGCAGCCCTGCGCATGGCATTTGCTAAAATAAAAACGAAAAGAAAAGATGGTGCGCTTGAAGAAGGCGGAGCAGGTCTTTTCGAGGAGTTGGGCGCTTCGGTTCTCGGTGTTTCCATTGCAAGGAGTGCAGCAGGAGGCACCACTGGAATAGTGAGCGGTACTCTGGGAATAGGCGGAGGCGTCTTTCTGGTTCCATTCCTCATGGAAACCGGTTTCAGCCCCAAAAAAGCAGCTGTTCTTTCCACATTTGTGGTGTTCTTCGCCTCGCTCGTGGGCCTTCTCGGCCATGTGGTAGTGCAGCAGCCGGATTACCCATTCATGCTCGCAACTGGTTCAGCTGCGCTGATAGGCGCCTATTTCGGCTCTAAGAGAATGGCAGAGGGGAAAATACCTGACGAACTGGTGAAAAGGGCGTTCGCGCTCCTCCTTTTCATATTCGGGCTGAAACTCGCGTACGACTTTTTTATATAGTATATAAGTCACGAAACTTCGTTTTCAGAATTTGAGCCAGGGAATGAAATTTATTATGAACGCGAGCACAGTGAGCCAGGAAACCGCCTTCATTATCTCCTTGCTTCTGAAATTGATTTCGAGCAACCGGTAACCGTCGAAGAATGGAAGGGGGAGAAGGTTCACAACCCCTATTACGAAATTGAGCGAGAATGCGAGCCCGAGGAGATTGTACAGGAACTGGAGCGCAGGGTTCGGGTACTTGGCTATGAAGAAGAGCGAGGAGAGGTCGTAGAGCGTCCCCTTCGTTATCGTTCCCTCATAAGTTCCAGCACTCGTTTCGAAAACGTGCGTCTTGCTGTACTTCGTTTCGTTGTCCGCGCTCTGGAGGAAAGCCATCGCATCCTGGCCGTTTATCCTGTAAATCACCGCACCGCTCTCGTTCCCCCCAAGCACGAGCAGCCCTGTTTCCTTGTATTGCTCTGTGGAGACGAGGAACGCGAGGAAAACCGCGAACATCGCAAGCGAAGTGAGGAGATTTGCAGCGCTTCCCGCAGCCAGCACCCGTGTCTGCTTTTCATTATCCAGTTTTTTCAGCTGCCTATCGTCAGGTTCCACGAATGCTCCAATCGGAATGATTCCGAACAGCACCACTCCTGAAGATAGTATCTTCACTTTCCCTACGCGCGCGAGCACCGCGTGCGCCCCTTCATGCACGACCAAAATGAGCGCAAGAGCAATGATGCCTTCTGCGAATGGTATGTTCACTCCTGGAAGTATGAGCGTGGCTCCAGGGGCCGTTTTCGCAAGCTGTCCTGTACCGAAAAACAATGTCCCTATTATCGCTGAGACGATTACCGCGCTGTATGCAAGCAAGCTCGCGAACACTGCAAACGCCAGCCCGCCTAAATAAAGCAGCGCAGCGCCTAAAACCGCGTAGCTTCCATCGCCGCCTTTTGCAGCAAGTCCCTCCTCCCCCAATGTGCCGAGCAGAAAAGGGAAAACAACGGGTGCAACGAAGAAGGAAATGATGCTGAGTAGCACGAGCCCGAAGAACACCATGATCGCACGCTCAGCAGCTTTCCTTTTTATTATGAAGAACGAGGCGGCCCCGTATGCAAGCACCGTTCCTATGTCGGCGAAAAGATTCCACAACCCGGCATCCTTCGCGAGCCGCTCCACTGTGGCGAGCCCTGCATTGCTCTTCACCATGAGCATGCCCCATTCGTCCTTTATGTTCAGCTTTCTTGCGAGGACTTTGCTTATGCAGTACATCCCGGCCATCGCGAGG
Organism: Microcaldota archaeon; assembly: GCA_041694885.1. Lineage (GTDB taxonomy): Archaea > Micrarchaeota > Micrarchaeia > Anstonellales > Bilamarchaeaceae > JAHJBR01. The sequence goes on from JBGFRX010000005.1 coordinate 58,561, forward strand.
CCAAACTTGAGAGCAACGTGCATCTGCAGGTTTATCACGAGCAGCAGGAACGCTATTCCAATAAGGACAATGAGCGGGACGTAAAACATAAAGAATAAAAGGATGAGGAAATTTATATAATTGCCTGTATCAAAGTGAAGAAAAAATGGACTGTGAAATTTGCGGCAAAAGGGAAGCGTTCTGCCTCGTGTATCTGGAAGGCGCGGAAATCGGCGCATGCGCCCCATGCGCGCGGGGCGGCAAAGTAATTCATTATTTCGAAAATCACAAAATCGGAGCAGGAGAGGCAGGAAGCGGCACGCCTCATTTTTCCCCTAAGCCGAAAAGCGAAGAAGAGATAGTCGAGGGCTACGGTAAGAAAATAAGGGATGCGAGGGTAAAGTCGGGAATCGGACTCGAGGAGCTGGGAATGAAGATAGCTGAAAAAGCAAATTATTTGGACCATATAGAGCGGGAGGACATGCTCCCGTCGCTTGCAATTGCCCGGAAGCTCGAGAAATTTTTCGGGATACGGCTTGTGGAGACGGAGACGAATGCGCAGCACGAAATGAAGTTCGCGGGTGGGAAAAGGGAGCTCACCCTCATAGACGTTGTGGAAATAGAGAGGAAAGGGGGCAGAAAGAAGAAATAAAAACCGGCGCAGAAGAGATAAAAACAAAAAAAAACAATCTGCAAGGTGGTCCCATGGGCGAAGGCGCTAAAAAAATGAAGAGTTTCGTACCTGACATCAGCGTTCCAAAAGAAGTGAAATTCGGCATCGCGGGCAAAAAGGGCGAAGAATATATTGCCAAGCGGTTTTCGTCCATGCTTTCAGATGCAAGAAAGCAGCTTCGCAGGATATTCTCCTTCAAATGCATGGATGAGGAAAAGCCGCTTGCAGCGCTCCGCTCAATCGCCGAGTCGTCTCCTGAAGGCGCCGAAGCAGTTGCACTGGCGATAAAATACTTCTATGACAGCTGCGAATACGCGAAGAGAATTACCAAGATGAGTACCTCGGTCATAAACGCCCGCAACAAAAAAGTGAATCTCATCAAACAGCAGGTAGAGAACATGCCAAATGAGGAGAGGTGCGTTCGTAAGGACGTACGCAAATTAGTGGAAGGCATGCTCTGCACAAACGAAGTACTCGGCACCATGTACAAAAAACATCTTCTCGAATTCCTCAACTCAAACTACAATAAGGTGGAAACCGTGGCAGATGTTCTCAAGGGCTATCCGAAAACGTTTGCGGAAAAATTCGGCGAAGCGGCGAAGGTGAACTTAGAGCATGTGGAAGCTGCCATCCGGAAAATCAGGCGAAGTAGGGGCAGGGAAGAGATTGTATGATTGGCCAGGTCGAGGAAGAGAACGCGAAACAAAAAACCTGGTAAAACCGAAACCAGAAATTGAAAACAGGTAACTTCCATGAGCGTGGACATAGGTGACCTTGTTCCGAGGCATCCCACGACGCTGGAGAAGCTCGGCGGAAAGATAATCGCGTTCGACGCATTCAATGTAATCTACCAGTTCCTCGCATCGATAAGACAGGAGGACGGCACGCCCTTAATGGATTTCAAGGGGCGGCCCACAGGCCATCTTTCCGGCCTTTTCTACCGCAACGCACGCCTCATGGAGAATGGAGTAAAGCCGGTTTATGTCTTCGACGGCGAGCCGCCTGAATTCAAGAAAAAAGAAATAGAGAGAAGGAAGGAAGCGAAGAAGGAGGCAGAGGCGAAATGGAAGGAGGCGCTCGATTACGAACGTTTTGAGGATGCAAAGAAGTTCGCGCAGGCAACCTCGAAGCTCACCCCCGAAATGGTAGAGGAATCGAAGGAACTGCTTTCAGCACTCGGCATCCCCTGCGTGCAGGCGCCGAGTGAGGGCGAGGCGCAGGCAGCCTACATGGTGAAGAAGGACATCGCGTACGCATCCGCCTCGCAGGACTACGACTCCATACTCTTCGCTTCCCCGCGCCTTATCCGCAACCTTTCCATAACCGGAAAAAGGAAGGTGCCGAGGCAGAACCGCTACGTGCTCGTGGAGCCGGAAGAAATAATTTACGAAGAAGTACTTTCCTCTCTTGGAATAAGCCGCGAGCAGCTAATCCTTATAGGACTCCTCTGCGGCACCGACTTCAACAAAGGGGTGAAGGGCGTTGGCCCGAAGACAGCGCTCAAGATAGTGAAAGAGAACAAAACCCCTTCCGAAATCAAAAAATACATCAAGGCGAAATACGATTACGGGTTGGAAGAGGAAATTTTCGAATTCTTCCTCAATCCACCTGCAATGGATTTGGGAAAAATCAGATCCGGAAGCCCGAATGTGGAAATGGTGCGCAAAATTCTGGTGGAGGGGCACGATTTCTCGGACGAAAGGGTTGACAGGGTGCTTTCCGGGCTGGAAAAGATCATGAAAGAAAAAAGTGCGCAGAAGAAGATCGAAAATTGGTTCTAAATCCTGAAGAATTTCCTGGCTACTTTCACTGCGCCGTGCACTCCCAACATCGTCGGCCTTGCTTCGCCGCATATTTTCCCGTTCCTTAGGGCATTTAGCAATTCCTTCGGATTTTCGACATCAAATTCCTTCATTTCTATCCAGCATCTTCCGAATTCAAACAAAAGATGAGCGTCGCTTCCAGCGCCTTTCAGCTTCCTGTTTCTTTCGGCGAATTCGAGTGCATTTGCATTGCATTCCTTTGTGCAGTGGCCGTTCAGCACCTCCACCACATCGACCTTCTTCGCCAATTTTTCATCGGAAACACCATGCCTTCTCGCATCATACATGTGCGGAAGGTAGGAAATAGCACCCTGATCCTTTAGCTGGTCCAGTGTTTCAAGGAAGTCCAGCTTGTCCGGGATCAGTTCGTTCAGGTAAAGCCCTATAAGATCGCCCTGCAGCGTCTTCATTTCCTCCCCAGCTATAAACCTAAAGCCCATTTTCCGCAGCTCTGCATGTGATTTGATGTTCCCGTGATCAGTTATCGCAGGAATTATGCCAAACTCCTTCGCCTTCGCAAAAATCTCCCTAAAGCCACAGAGCGAATCAGGAGAATAATTTGTGTGCACATGCAGGTCTATCTTCATGCAAATTCCTTTTCTTTTTGAGGTGAATAACTTGGATGTTGTGCTGAGGCGGTTAGTTCGTCTTAGGTATTGCGTGACATTTGACTCAGCGGGGTAAACCCTTGCATCCTTGGCGATTGGCAGCGGCATTTCATCTTCTTTTCAACAGCTCCCTTCTTCATCGCGAAAGTTGAAAGAAGTTTTTTTTCTGTATCGCTGCCAGGCCCCTTAAAGGCCCTTTATCTAGGATGGACGGAACTTCCTCACCCAAACCGGTTTCCCCCTTCCAGTTCCGAAACGGAAAACCCGAAAGAGGAAACTTCTGTGGGCGTAGCCACTCCGCCTCAGCAAAAATAATTGCTCTTTTCGCCTTTATATAATGCGCAGTCGTTCTGGTACGAATTCAGGATTTCCTCATCCCAGCGAGTTCGCAGATTAAGACATTTTTCAGCGAATCTATCTGATTTTATAATGAGCGATTATTCCCCGCGCCCGTGCAACTGTCCTGAACATGTTTTTCCAGTGGCCCCCTTTCCAGTATATTTTCCCGCATTTTCTGCATATCCAGAATTTCCTTTTTCTTCTATATACGTCAGGCGGGGCTTCGGTTCTGGAGACTTTCCCCGCGATTTGAAAGGTGCCGTTGCATTTCGGGCAGCGGGTGTTTTTTGGGAAAGTTATTTTGTAACTATAGTTACAAAAGACCTGTGCAATCTGCTCCCCTATGTCAACGGAGTTGATGAGCAAAAATTCCGCCTTCCTTTTCCTAAGAGAGGGAAGCATTTTCGCATCGCGGGTAAGAAGGACGAGGTTGTGCCTTTTGACGTACGAGATTATGCGCGAATCCGGCTTTCCCCTCGAATAATCGTATTCGCAGTAAACGCCGAGTATGCGCAGCCATTCCGCCAATTTTTTCAGCATCGCATCAGCAAGGAACTTTTGCATGAATGGATTTGCGACGGCTTTATATATAAAGTGTGGAATGAGCAGCTTAGGGTGCCGCTCTGGGCAGCAGGCCTTCAGGAGGTGATAAAGGAAGAAAATAAATTAAAAAACAAAAATGACTAACTGAGCAGGATCTTCACGAAGACGTCGTCAGGGACCTTTATCCTCATGATGTTCCTTATGCTCTTCTCGTCCGCTTCCACATAAAGCAGGCGCTTGGAGATTCTCTTCTGCCAGTGCTCGTAGGTATCGCTCCCATCCCCGCACGGAGTCCTTCTTGTGGTTATGGAAAGGATCCTTCTCGGCATAGGAATCGGTCCGCGGATTTTCATTCCGAAGCGCTTCGCGAGCTCCTTTATCTGCGCTATCACGCTGAGTATGTTCTTCGGCTTCTCTCCGCTGAGCGTTATTTTTACTTTGCTTGCCATCAGCTCACTGCATTCTTACCGCATGCCATTCTGTTGTCGCTATTTCTTCTCCACCACGTCCAAGACCACTCCTGCTGCAACGGTCTGGCCCATGTCCCTGATCGCGAACCTGCCGAGAGGAGGGAATTCGGAGAATTTCTCGACCACTGTTGGCTTAAGCGGCAGTATCTTCACCACTGCCACATCTCCTGTCTTGAGGAAGTCCGGCTTGCCTGGAACCGGCTGGCCTGTCTTCGGATCCTTCTTCTCCACCAATTCCGTGAACTTGCCCGCAAAGTGCGTAGTGTGTATGTGTATTACCGGTGTATAGCCAACAGAAACAGCTGTCGGGTGGTTGAGCACCACGATCTGCGCGGTGAATTCCGACGCGACCTTGGGCGGGCTGTTGCTTGGGCCAATCACTTCGCCCCTCTTTATATCCGCCTTCTCCACCCCTTTCACGTTGAAACCTACGTTGTCGCCTGGAAGCGCCTCAGCGAGTTCCTGATGGTGCATCTCTATCTTCTTCACTTCGCCCTTCTTGCCAGAAGGCATGAATATCACAGGCATGTTGATCTGCAGTTTTCCGGTCTCCACCCTTCCCACAGGCACGACGCCGTGGCCGGTGATCAGGAACACGTCCTGAACCGGAAGGCGCAGTGCTTTGTCAACTGGCTTGGGTGGTAGAACCATGTTGTCGAGCGCTTCGAGAAGGGTGTTGCCGTTGTACCACGCCATCTTGTCCGACTTTTTGGTTATGTTGTCCCCGTTGTAGGACGATGCGGCAATCCACTGCACGCTTTCCATCTTGTAGCCCATTCCCCTAAGCAGTTTTTCCGCCTCCGCCTTCACTTCGTTGAACTTGTTCTGGTCGTAGCCCACTGCGTCCATTTTGCTCAAATTTACTATGAGCTGGTTTATTCCCAGCACTTTTGCGAGGAACGCGTGCTCCTTGGTCTGCAGCTGTATTCCGTCCTTGACGGAAATGACGAGCACCGCCGCGTCCGCTTGGCTCGCACCTGTGATCATGTTCTTGACGAAATCCTTGTGTCCCGGCGCGTCAATAATCGTGTAGTGATATTTCTGGGACTCGAATTCCCTGTGCGAAATGTCTATCGTAACCCCCTTTTCCCTTTCCTCCTTCAGTTCGTCCATAATGAACGCGAACTCGAATGTCGCCTTGCCGACTTTTGCTGCTTCGTCCTTGAGCTTGTTCAACATCTGCTCGGAAACGGCACCGGTCTCGTAGAGCAAACGCCCCACTGTGGTGGACTTTCCTGCGTCCACGTGCCCAATAAACACGATATTCATGTGCGGTTTTTTCGTTGCCATGTTTTTCACCTTTGTTTTTTTGCTTCTACGCATTGCAGATTAGCGATTCTAACCTAAGATTTTTTCTCTTAGAAAAGAGTATTACCTTTTATGTCGAGGGGTTTTTAAACATTTCGCCTGCAAAAAGAAAGAATACGAATTGTCAGTGCAATTCACCGGAATGTGGCTAATCAGTTCCCGGTTTCGCGTCTCCAGTCTTGTGCTGGAAACCGGAGACCGAATACTGATATGCTGAACGGAAAAATGGCGTTAAGTCGAAACTGGAGACCGGAAACGGCCAACGGCCCAGCGAGACGCTCATGGGTGAATAAAATGGGTGCATACAAATACATACAGCAAAACCTCGAAAAGGAATACAGCGAAAGGAACGAACTCTATAGGCAGAAAGTAATCGGCTGGAAGAGGGGAAACGCGATAGAAAGGACTGAATACCCATCGAATCTTCCACGTGCGCGGGCCTTGGGATACAAAGCGAAAAATGGCTTTGTTGTCGTGAGGGTGCGCATAGAGAAGGGAAGGAGGAAGAGGCAGAAGACGTGGGGCGGAAGGAAGCCAAGGCACAATTACCGATTTGTGCAGCCGCAGCTCTCGCACCAGGCAATGGCTGAGCAGAGAGCGAACAGGGTTTACAAAAACCTCGAGGTCCTCAACTCCTACTGGGTGGGCGAGGACGGGAACTATAAGTTCTTCGAGATAATAATGGCTGATCCGGTATTGGTTAAGGACCTTGCCGCAATAAGGGCTAAAGGAAGGGCTTTCCGCGGTCTTACTTCGCAGGGAAGAAAAGCAAGGGGCTTGCGGGCAACGGGCAACCGGATGCAGAGGGGCTCCTAGGAGAGGGCTAAGCACCAAAGAAAGCAGGCACAGGAAAATAAGATCCTTAGAACCCAGAGGCATAAGCTGCCAAGCAGGTAAAATATGTACGACATAATACGGGCGCGCAATATCGCGCCCGAACCCTTTCATTTTGCCAAACTCTATTTTCTGGACGAAGTTAAAGGCAGGATAAGCAAACTACCGAATCTGGACGAAGCGATGAAAATGAAGAACAAAAAGGGGCTCATCCTTCTGGACAAATACAGTGAGGACATAGGGCTCATGAAGAAATTTGCTGAAAAAAGCTCCGCTGCATTCCTCATTGATTTGGGACGGCTTATTGAAACGAACGGGTTCGGCCGCGCTGTGGAAATGGCGAAGATGCGCCGCTTTCTCCGCACGTGCGTAAAATACGATATCCCCTTTGCGCTCGCTTCATTTGCAAAGGACGAATTTTCCATAAGGAATGCGAAGGAGCTCTGCCACATCGCCACTTTGGCAGGGTTGAACGTGGGGCAGGCGAAGTTCGGGTTGGAGAGATTGAGGGGCTATCTGGAGCATTAACGAGATATTATTCTTATCCTGGGACTTCTGTGTTTCGCGATAAGCTCAAAACTATTTGGAAACCAGACGGTTTCACATTGCAGAGATTAGCGCAGGGTTGCTCCAGTAATCATCCTGTAAGCCATGAGGTACCTTTCCGAGGTCTTATCCACGATTTCCTCTGACAAAGATGGTGCAGGCGGCTCCTTGTTCCATCCGCTTTTTTCCAGATAGTCGCGCAGGAACTGCTTGTCCATGCTTTCCAGAATTCCCTTATCGTACTGCTCCTTGAGCCAGTAGCGCGAGGAATCAGGGGTAAGCGCTTCGTCCACCAGAATTATCTCGTCGCCTACTTTTCCGAATTCGAATTTCGTGTCTGCAAGCACTAGCCCTCTTGGAAGGAGATATTCGTGCGCGAATTTGTAAAGCGCTATCGCCTTCTGCTTTATGTAATCAACATCTTCTTTTCCGAACATCCGCTCTGCCTCTTCCACGCTGATGTTAATGTCGTGTCCTGTTTCCGCCTTTGTGGAAGGGGTAAACACCGGCTCCGGCAGGCGGGAGCCGTTCTTGAGCCCCCCAGGCAGCTTTATTCCGGCGAGAGTTCCCTTTTCCCTGTACTCCTTCCAACCGCTCCCTGTCAGGTAGCCGCGCACCACTGCTTCCATCCGGATCACGTTCGCGCTTTTTGCGATCATCGCGCGGCCATCCATCGCCTTCAGTTCCCCGGGCATCGCATCCGTTATGAAATGATTTTCAATTATGTGCTCCGTTTTCCTGAACCAGAATGCGGAGAGTTTGTTGAGTACTTCCCCTTTTTTCGGGATCCCCTCTTTGAAAACTGAATCAAAAGCGCTTACCCTGTCCGTTGAGATTATCAAACGGTTTCCTTTGTATTCGTAGGTGTCGCGCACCTTGCCCCTGTGCAGGAATTTGTGCTTTAATTCGGTATGAGTTATCGTATCCATCGTCCCACCACAAAAAATTTGTCGGTTTGGTTTATAAACCTACTTTTCCATTTTCCCCAAACATCTTCAACATCTGCTCGAGCATATCCGGATTGAGAATGGGCTTTCCGAACAACTCCAGGTCATCAACTATGCGCGGGCACGCTGCGTTCACGTACGCCTCGAACAGTGCGAAGTTCGCTATCGAATGCGGATTGAATTCGCTTCCCACTATTATTTCCGCCCTTTTTCCCTTTTTCTCTAACTCTCTCTTCGCCCATTTCGCTATTTCCGGATGGAACTGGCCCGGCTTGGTGGAAAGCAAAATTCCGAAAACGTTCGCTGAAAGCGCTGCTGCGAGTGCGCCCTTTCTTTTTCTCCCTAATTTTTCAATTTCCTCATTTATCTGTCTGAAGTCCTTCGTGTACGGATTGAAGATGTAGACAGCTTTGCTTTCCTCCATCACGAGCGGATGGAACATTCCATCCCCTATGTAAAGAACCGCTTCCGCTTCCGGGATTTTTATCGCGCTCGCATCGCATCCCAGCACCTGTCCTTCGTGGGCTGCAAGCACCCCTTTTTTCGTGAGCGCCTCTATTCCGTTCGATCTGAAAAAATCCCTGATTTTCTGGAGTTCGTGCGTGTGCTGCACCGTGGTCGCGAGCGCTATTCTTTTGTATTTTTTTAATTCGCTCAAAATTGCGGCCAAATCTTCTGTTTTTATATCCACCTTCCACTCAACATATTCAACAGGAATTTCAACTACACCTGCGATTGGGAACTTCGCATGGCCAAAATGCACTATTTCATCTGCATGAATCGCTTTTGCCTCGTCTAACGCGAGGTCACAGGCGCCATAAGAGGGGCTGGAGGAAAGGAAAACCTCGTGTCCGTCTGCTTCCAATTTCTGCGCGTGCTGGAGGGCATATTTCTTCAGTCCTTCCGGAAACTGGAGCAGTATCTTCATTCAGCAACACCTTTGGGCAAAGCAATTTCCGGAATTTTGCCCGATTCATCGAACGAATATTCCGGAAGCGGTAATGGGATTCGCATGATTAGATTGCTTAAAAGAAAAATAAAAGATTATTGGTCGCGCCCGAAATCGAACTTCTCCCTGTGTTCATCCTCCTTCAAGACAGAGGTGAGCCGCGCAAGGCGCTTGAGCATTATCTTCTGCTCTGCGCTCGCGACTATCCTCCTCGCCCTTTCCACCGCATCCGGATTGACGGAAATGCTCGTAATCCCGAACTCCACCAGTTTCTCTGCGAACTCAGGGTAAACGGAAGGCGCCTGGCCGCAGAGCGAGCTCGTAACCCCGTATTTGCTGCAGGTCCCGACTACGTGCCCTATGGCCCTGTAAAGTGCCTCGTTCCTTTCATCGAAGCCCTTTGCGAGCGTAGCGTTGTCGCGGTCTATTCCCAGGGTAAGTTGGGTTAGGTCGTTGCTTCCTATCGAGATTCCGTCTATTCCCTCCTGGCAAAATTGGTCTATTAGGAACACTGTACTCGGCACCTCGACCATTATCCAAAGTTTGAAATCCCTGGTGCGGTAGAGGTGCACCTCCTGCATTATCTCCCTTATCGCGCGAAGCTCGCCGATGCGGCGCACGAATGGGATCATGAGCCAGAGGTTCTTGAGGCCGAACTCGTCGCGTACTTTCTTTATCGCATCAAGTTCCATCTTGAATATTTCCGGCTCCTGTATGTACCTCGATGCTCCGCGGTAGCCCATCATCGGGTTCTCTTCCGGGGGCTCGTATTTCTCCCCGCCTGCAAGATTCCTGTACTCGTTCGTCTTGAAGTCGGTTGCGCGATAAACCACCGGTCTTGGATAAAAGGCAGCCGCGAACCTCTGAAGCCCTTCCGCGAGCTGGTCTATGAATTCCTGCTGCCTTCCTTCTTCCAACATTTTGCGCGGGTGCTGACCTATGTGCGCTATCATGAATTCCGCCCTGAGCAGCCCCACTCCGTCAACAGGCAGCTTCGCTGTCCTTTCCGCAAGCTCCACTTCAGCCATGTTCACGTAAATCTTCGTCCCGGTTATGGGCGGCTCTGGCTTCGCGACAAGTCCTGCAACCGGCCCCGGCTCCTCAGCGACCTTTGCCAACACCTCTCCTTCGTATACTGTTCCCCTTTCCCCGTCCACTGTTATCAGCATGTCGTCGGCAAGCACGCTTGTCGCTTTTCCTGAACCAACTACGCATGGTATGCCGAGCTCCCTCGATACAATTGCAGCATGGCTCGTGGCCCCTCCATGGTCAGTCACTATTGCCACCGCTTTCTTCATAGCAGGAACGAAGTCAGGAGTAGTCATAGGCGCGACGAGCACGTCACCATTCTTCACCTTGCTTATCTCCTTTGCGTTCTTGCATATCTTCACTTTCCCGCAACCCGTTCCAGGAGATGCGGCAAGCCCTTTCAGAATAACTTTTGCGCTCGTTATGCTCTGCTTCCTGCTTTCCACGGTGCTCACCATTTTTTGCCCTACACTCTCCCCTCCAGGACCGCCCTTCTTAAGAGTGGTTATCGGTCTGGACTGCACGATGTACGTGTTCCCGTCGCTCGTCGCCCATTCTATGTCCTGTGGGAAACTGTAGTGTTCCTCTATCTTCCTCCCGATTTTCGCGAGCTCCACTATCTGCCCGTCGCTGAGCTTCTGCTTCTGCTGCGCCTCCTCCTTTATTTCAGCACGCTGGTTGTGCTCGCCTATCTTCACCAGCATCCAGTCCTGCTTTGATATCAATTTGTCTATTATGCCAAAATCGGACTTCCCGACTTTGTAAGTGTCCGGCGTAATCTGGCCGCTAACCACTGTTTCGCCCAACCCGTATGCACCCTCGATGGTTATCACATTCGCGTCCTGGGAAATTGGGTCAACTGTGAACATCACTCCTGCGCGCTCGCTCTGCACCATGAGCTGCACGATTGCGGCGAGTCCAACCTTCATGTGTTCGAACTTGTTCTGCACCCGGTAGTATATCGCGCGCGGCTCGAACAGAGATGCCCAGCACTCCTTCACCGCTTCCGCCACGTTCTCGTTTCCCTTTATGTTCAGGTAGGTGCTCTGCTGACCTGCGAAACTGGCTGTTGGAAGATCCTCGGCAGTCGCTGAGCTCCTCACAGCTACGTAGCACTCCTTGCCCAGCCGCTCGTTCAGTTTTTCGTATTGGGAAATAATTTCGCTTCTTATTTCCGATAGCATCTCGCCACCCAAAACCAGCGATTTTATGCGCTCGCTCGCATCGTTCAGTTTGTCGATGTCGTTCACGTCCAGATTCGACAAAACTTCGGATATCTGCTCCTTTATGCTGTTGTGCTCGAGGTGCTTGAAGTAGGCGTTGCTTGTCACCACAAAGCCCGGCGGTATGGGAAAGCCCGCGTTCACCATTTCGCCCAAATTCGCGGCCTTTCCACCTGCCTCTGCCAGAGACGACTTGCTAAGCTGCTCAAACCATTTTACATAGGTCAAGAGTTCACCTTAAAAAGAATTTGATGTTAATTCAAGCAAAAGGTTAATAAGGACTTTGGGAGTCTGCAGTTCCACGTTCTAATTCCGAAAAACAAAAAAAGTTCACTGAAGCACCACGGGTGCGCGGAAGCCATGGGCTTTAGCCAGTGGTGCTTCACAGTCGCTCAAACCGCGTCGCAGCAATTATATCAGAAAATTTTCGCGGCTCTTTTGCGCTGCAGGGAGAGGAAACACTTTCGTGCGCCACGTGTTTTTCATCGTTTTGTTTCTGCTTTCTTGCAGTTAGATAAACCACCGCAAGCGTCTTCATTAGTATTATATAAATAAATTCGTGATAAAGATATTCCTATAAGAATAGCGGCTATTCGTGCTCCAATTCCATTATAGCTTGCGCGATATCGCCGTTAGACTTTTTCAGCGCTTCTTCCGCCCGGGCCCTGGTGCATTTCGTTTGTTCCATGACCATTTTCACGTCCTCCTCCCTTATCGTGGCTTCCTCACTGGCTTTCCCGGAAATCTGGTACGATTTCTGCCCCTGCATGGTGATTTCCACAACCTGCGGCTCGGAAATCACTATCTTTTCATTTTCACTCTCGATGATAACCCTGTTCGCAGCAATTTGCCTGGACTTTATGCCCATCTGCGCCATCATCTTCTCCATCTGCTTCGGGTTCATGTTGGGGATCATTTTCTCAACTTACTTCCGGGTTCCTAGGAATTTTTCATATTCCCTGTGATCTCCGATAAAAAAGAACATCCGGACCTTATTCATTTCGTCTGAAGTGAACAGGACGCGATATTGCCCTATTTCATCCACAAAAAATATTCTCGTCTTTCGATAACCTGACATATTCCATCGTTCCACCTGTTTGTTTATCCCTAAGGCCGCTTTTAATTCTATCCTAAGGATTAGAGCGCCTTCTTCGTCCTTTCCTCGGACCTGAACGCGATTTCCCTTCCCTTCAATTCGGCCTTTTCGCCGTTTTCGAGTGTAAAAAGAAAGGTGCATGCGACCTTAGGGA
>JBGFRX010000010.1:0-15698 GCA_041694885.1 Microcaldota archaeon
ACCTTGGGGTTCACCCTTTTCCTTGGGTTTCCCATGCTAGGATAATGCAGAATACACGCATAAACTTATCGTCGGTCCGGGTTCGCAAAAACAGACGTGTTTCGAATTATTGGATGAAGCCGTGATTACCGAAAAGTATATATAACCCCTGAACAATAAATCTTTCTGAAATATGGAAATGTTTAAAAATCTTATTCTGACGCTCCGAGGTAAAGCATTTACGTGAAGTGCCTCAGGCGTCCGGTTGGAAGGTGGGCAAAATGGTGGAAAAGAAATGTTCAGAATGCGGGAGCAAAAAACTCATACGCGATTATGAGAAGGGTGAGATAATCTGCGCGAGCTGTGGCCTCATAATCAGCGAGAACATGGTGGATTTCGGGCCTGAGTGGAGGGCCTTTGATGCTGAGCAGAAGGAGAAACGGGCACGCGGAGGCGCTCCTGTGAAGTTCATGAGGCCAAACAAGGGTCTTGTAACAGAGATAGACCAGTACAACAGGGACATACGCGGGGTGAAAATATCCCCAAAGAAGCAGGCACAGCTCTACAGAATGAGGAAATGGCACAAGAGGGTGAGCATCGCAACTTCCATGGAAAGGAATCTCGCAATTGCGCTCGCTGAATTGGACAGGATCGCATCTTCCCTAGGGCTTCCTGAGAACATAAAGGAAAGCGCTGCCCTGCTATACAGAAGGGTAGTGAAGGAGGAGCTCATACGCGGCCGGCTTATTGAGAGCGTGGTTTCCGCTGTTATTTACGCGATATGCAGGATGCACGGCATTCCGAGAACTTTAGACGAGATAGCCAAGGCGTCGGGAATAGAGAAGAAGGAGATTGGAAGGGCTTACAGGTTCATAAAAGTTGAATTGGATGTGGATGTTCCACTAACTGACCCGAGCCAATACGTGCCGAAATTCGCTGCTGCGCTCAAACTGGGCCCGCCTGTGCAGGAAGAGGCGGTGAAGCTTATTAAGAAGTCGGTGAAGAGAGGGCTTATTTCAGGAAGAGGGCCCACCGGGGTTGCTGCTGCTGCGCTCTACATTGCGAGCGCGATGCACGGTGAAAAGAGAACGCAGAAGGAGGTCGCGGACGTTGCAGGAGTTACTGAAGTTACAATAAGGAACAGGTACCGCGAGCTGAAGAAGGAACTCGGGCTCAAGATAAACCTCTGATTTTCGAGCATTAAGAAGTCGGTGAAGAGAGGGTTTATTTCAGGAAGAGGGCCCACCGGGGTTGCTGCTGCTGCGCATAGGCATGTTTATATCATTAACTGACACTTTTTGCGTCCATTCCACTCATCTTTTTATTCCTTTTCCGCAAAAATAATCATACTAATCGTCCAGGTAATTTTATGGTGCGAAAATTCAGCGAATTCAGCATGAGGGGAAAAACGATTTTCAAAAGGATAGACATCAATTCCCCAGTGGAAGATGGGGCTGTGCAGATGAACCTGCGCATCCGCGCCCACGCGAAGAGCATAGCCGAATTGAGAGATGCGGGAGCCAAAGTAGTTCTTCTTGCGCACCAGGGCAGGTCAGGCGAGCCAGATTTCATGCCTCTCGAGCAGCACGCGAAATTATTGGAAAAGGAACTTGGAACCCCAGTTTATTACGTTGACGATGTGGTTGGGGAAAAGGCGCAGAAGGCGATTGCACAATTGAGAAGCGGGGAAGTACTTCTCCTGAACAATGTGCGCATGCTGGGCGACGAAACCAGGAAAACCCAGGATGCAGAACTTGTAAAGGCGCTCGCCCCTCTCGGCCATTATTTCATTCTGGACGCGCTTTCTGTTTCGCATCGGGAGCACGCAAGCGTGGTGGGATTCGCAAAGCACCTCCCGAGCAGCGCGGGAAAAGTGCTCCGCGAGGAAGTGGAAGCGCTGAAAAAAATGAACGGAGCGGAAAACATAACTTTCATCTTCGGCGGCGCGAAAGTCGAGGACTCATTCCAGCTAATGAAAAGATGGCTCGCAACTGACAGGGTGAAAAAAATCCTTCTGGGCGGACTTCTCGGAGCGCTATTCCTCCACGCAAAGGGCTGCAAAATCGGAAAGACGCTCGATTTCCTTGTGAAAAGCGGGCTCGCGAACCACGCGAACGAAGCCCGACTCATGGTGGAGAAATACCCGGACAAGATCGAAGTGCCTGTGGACGTAGGACTAAAGATTGATGGAAAGAGAGTGGACTACAACGTGGACGAGATAGAGGAAGGGGAGATTTACGACATAAGCGAAAAGACCCTCTTGCGCTACAAGGAGATCATATTTGATTCGGACTTCATATTCATGAATGGCCCGATGGGCGTTTACGAAAACAAGGAGTTCGAGTGGGGAACAAAACACATTTTGGAAGCGGTTTCGCGCTCAGAGGCATTCTCGATTTTGGGCGGCGGGCACACCATAACCGCAATTGAGAAATTCGGAATTCCAAAAGACAAATTTGGCTACATTTCGTTTTCAGGGAAAGCGCTCATCGAGTATTTAAGCGGAAAGGAACTTCCCGGGCTCAAGGCCCTGGCGGACAATTTGGGGAAATTCCCGGTGTGAAGGCGAAAATCTTTATAAATTTTCCCAAAGTTGTTTCATCTCATGCGACGACTGCATTTTGCAGTTTTATCCTCATTATTCGTAATTGCGTTATTTTTTCTTATGGGCAGCGATGCCTTTAACCTGATTTACTACACGTTCAGGAGCGGCCTCAGGATGCTTGGCGCGTACATTCTCTCGATAATCTTTTCATTTACAGTAGGAGTGCTGATAATACACAACAAAAGGGCACACGCGTTCCTTTTCCCAATATTGGACATTCTCCAGGCGATACCTATACTGGGCTTTTTCCCCTTTGCCCTTCTTTTCTTCGTTTACATTTTCCCGGGCGGGTTGATAGGAGAAGAGCTGTCCTCGATTTTCCTGATATTCACCGCGATGACCTGGGCCATCGTCTTTGCCGTGATAGAGAGCGCCGCATCATTCACGCACGAGATGCGCGACCTCGCGAAGATGATGAACCTGAAGGGGATGAAATATCTCACACACGTAGTGCTTCCACTTTCCTTTCCCTCTTTCGTTTCCGGCTCGATAACCGGCTGGGGCGGCGGCTGGTACTTCCTCGTGGCGAGCGAATACCTCGCACTGGGCAATGAACGCATATCCCTCCCAGGACTGGGCGCGTTCATAGCGCACTCCGCATTTTCCTATAATTTCCTCTATTCCCTAATGGGACTGGCGATGCTTGCATTGGTGGTTTTCGGCATGAATCTCTACGTGTGGCAGCCGCTCCTGCGCATGGCTAAGGGCTACGCTTCCGAATCCCAGCTCGAGAAGGAGGAAACTAGCGCGTTCCTGGTAAATATTTTCGAAAAAGGATATGGGGAATTCTGCTCGCTCGCCGAAAAGGTCCAGAACTTTTCAGAAAAGGCATTTGCGTTTTTTTCCATAACCCCTGAAAGTTCTATAAAGAACGAAAAGGGAGCGGAATTCGTATCCTATGCCCTCATTGCATTGGTCGGAGCCCTTTTCCTCTATTTCCTTTTCTTCAAGGTCTCTTATCTTATGGACAACGCAGAGATAATATTCCACATAGGGCACTCTCTCCTGCGCCTCTCCATAGCGTTCGTTATCGCCCTCCTCTGGACCTCTGCAATAGCGCTCTTCCTTGCGAAAAACAGGGGAGCGATGCGCACACTCATGCCCCTGTTCGACTTGGGGCAGTCCATCCCTGCAGTTTCCCTTTTCCCCATAATGGTGATAGTGATAGTGCAGACGATAGGCGGCCGCCTTGGCCTTGAAATCGCATCAGTGCTCCTGGTACTCACAGGTATGCAGTGGTACCTTCTTTTCAACATGATAAGAGCGGTGCAGAGCATCCCGGAGGACGTGCTCGATCTTTCGCGCCTCCTCCGCCTCGAGACGGTCGCGAAATTGAAGCATGTGATGGTGCCCACAATCCTTCCAGCAGTATTCGTGGGCGGGCTCGAGGCAATGAGCGGCGGCTGGAACGCCTCGATAATAAGCGAATACATAATGGGGCCCGAAGGCAAACCGTTCGAAATGCCAGGTTTAGGGTATCTCCTCTCCGCTTCCGCTGCCTCGGGAAATATGGACGGAATAATAGTCGCGATTCTGGGCATAGCCTTCATAATACTCGTGACCAACCGCATGATATGGAAGCCGTTAATAAGAGGAAGCGATAAATACAGATTCTAAGGAAAAGGCAAGAGCATGGTTGAACTGCGTCTAAAAGGCGTTTCGAAAAAATACGAGGTAGAAGGAAAGGAGATTCCGGCGCTCGATGACGTTTCGCTTAGGATAACCAAAAGGGAGTCGGTTGCGATAGTGGGCCCTTCGGGCTGCGGAAAAACGACGTTGGTGCGCATAATCGCAGGGCTCGAAAGGCCGAGCAGCGGCGAGGTCTATTTTCAGGGAAAACCCCTTGCAGGCCCTGATCCCCATATAATGATGGTGTTCCAGGGATTCGCGCTCCTTCCATGGAAAACAGTGCTCGAAAACATCGAGCTCGCGCTTTTGGACAGGCCTGAAGAGAAGAGAAAGGAGCTTGCGCTCAAGTACATAAACATCGTGGGTCTTCAGGGATTTGAGGACAATTATCCAAGGGATTTGAGCAGCGGCATGAAGCAAAGAGTTGGAATCGCGAGAGCTCTTTCCAGGGAGCCGGAAATCCTTGTTTTGGACGAGCCGTTCGGATCGCTCGATCCGCTTACTGCACGGAACCTCCAGAGCGAAATCCTGCGCTATTACCAGAGCAAGCGCCTGAAGCCCGATGTGCTTTTGCTCATTACACATAATGTCCAGGAAGCGGTGTACATGGCAGACAGGGTAGTGGTGCTGAGCCAGCGGCCCGGCTACGTGAAGGCGGACATGAAGATAGAGCTCGAAAAACCGAAAAACATACGGGACAGGAGATTTCAGGACTACGTGGACGAGATAACTTCGCTCATTACCTGATTAGGTCGCAATAATATAGCTGTTCAGCCATCCTTTTGATTACTTTGCAAGGTGCATGGAAAGAAGGCGGAAAGTCCTCGTTCCACTGTCGTATTCGAAAAGTCCCGCGTAAGTCCCCCAGTTTATGAAAAGTTTGTGGAACCTCTCCTTATCCTGTATCGGGTATTTCTCCGCTATCTTCCGGAACATCTCGTCTTCCTTTGCGCTTCCGCTTTTTTTCAGTAGCGCAGCAGCAGTCCTGAACGGCTCCACTGTTGATATTTTTTTCCTTAATATCCTTTTCTTGTCCTCTATAGTTCCAAGGTTGACCGCTTCACCATAGAGCGTGAGCGTCGCAATGCCTTCCTTCACCCTGAGCAGGTTGAACATCCCGGCCATGCTCACAACTGCGCCCAACTCGTCTATAGGCATTCGTAGCTCTTCCCCTAAGAAAGAGACCTTGACCTTTCCCCCGTAAGAATAAATCACTTCCACTAAGCCGAGCACTTTCCCAACTGTCGCATCGGGCATGGGTAGTATCTTGTGCTTCACCATAAAATCAATGAGCATTCGGGTAAAATATTTAAATGAGTTGCGAGCGGGAAATCCAGCTTATTTTTTCCTCTATACACGGCTTCAGTTGTCCATCAGAACGATGCGTCGTTCTTTGGCATGAGGGAGCGCACCCTACGCTATCTTAGATGCGGGTTCCGCAATTTTGAGGAAGGGGACAAAAGCAGGATAGGCGCGGCAATTCAGGTCTGCTACGAGCTTAACGACGACAACATGGAGCGGGAATTCGGCGGGCTCGTGGAAGCGATGGAAAATTCGGCTTGGACGAAGGCTTCATACTCACCAATAACCAGGAGGACGTGCTGAAAAAATCCGGAAAAACCGTGCGCGTGAAGCCGGCCTGGAAATGGTCTCTTGCGAGGAAGGGTTAAGACCCGCTTTCTTCGGTACTGCCTAGCTGGGACATATCCTTTGCGCTTGCCTATGTGATTTTTCGTTTGCTTTCTTTTTTCGTCCCTGGTTTTCTGGCTTTGGCTTTTTTCGCTTTCGGCTTTTCTTCCTTTCCCGCGCCCTTCCTTTCAATCGCTTCATTTTTCGCCTCTATCTTTTCCACTGATGCCTTCTTCCCCCAGTTCGCTTTCGAGGGGCAGTTCTTACCTATGCACATTTCAAAACGAGAGCCCCTTCCGCGCAGCACGAGCACTATCGGCATCTTATCGTATTGGCACGCCTTTCCGGTGGGCTTTATGAAACCAAAGCGCGGAAGAGGGAACGAATTCCTGCAATCAGGGTAATTGGAGCAGCCGATGAAGTTGCTTTCTTTGAAATTTATTATCTTCAGGTTGCCTATTCCGCAAAGGTTGCACTTGCCAACTACCTTTTCCTTCAATTCCGTTTCCTCGAGCGCCGCCTTCAGTTCCTTCCCGATATTCACTTCTTTCAATTTGAATTCGTTCAGGATTTCAACGAGCGCGTCTTTTCCTTCCTGCACTACTGCTTCCTTGGTCATTTCACCTGTCTGGATTTTCTCCACATCATTCTCGATTTTGCGCGTGAGCGCCTCGTCCAAAATGCGCGCTGCGTTCTTCTTCAAAGCACGATAAACAGCCATTCCGAAATCAGTTACTTCTATGCTTTTTCCCTTAAGATAGTCGCGGCTGAAAAGAGTATCGACTATTACCGAACGCGTTGCTTTAGTGCCCAAGTGCCTGCTTTCGAGTTCGGAGATGAGGGAAGCGGCAGTGTACCTCTTGGGCGGCTTGGTCTCCTTTTTCTCCTCTTTTTTCCCGGTTATCTGGACTGTTTCGCCTTTTGCGAATTCTGGGATCAGTTTGTCCTCAGTAGTGTAATAGTCGCCGTAGAATTTTGTCCACCCTGGCTCTGTGAGGCGCGCGCCGTTCGCGAGCAGTTTCTCTCCATTGCTGCTCAGTATTACTTTAGTCAGTTCCTTCTTCCCGAACGGGGCGAACAGGGAAAGGAAGCGGCGCACTATGAGGTCATAGAGCTTTCTCTTTTTTTCATCCATTTTTCCGTGAATGCCTGTTGGGTGGATTGCGGGGTGCGCAGGGTCTTCCTTCCTGCCCTGGAATGGCCTGAACCATCCATTCTGCATAAGTTCATTCGCTTTTTCCTTGTATTCCTGGATTTCGGAAATCTTTTTTATTATGTTCTGCAGACCCAGGCCAGAAGGAAGTTTCTGCGAGCTCGTGCGCGGATAGGAGATGCAGGAATTTTCGTAAAGCAACTGCGCGATTTCGAGTGTCTGGGAAGGAGAAAATCCAAACAAGCGATAGGCTTCTATCTGCAAAGAGGTAAGATCAAAAGGAGGGTATGGGTAAACGGTTTTCTCCTCCTTCTGCACGTCATCTATTGCTCCGGTTTTTCCTATTTTTTCGTAAGCTGCCTTTGCAAGCGCTTCGTCCAAGAATCTTTCGTGTTCGTGCCTGAACTCCGCACCTTTCGCGTATGCAAAAACCTCCCAGTAAGGCGTGGGCACAAAATTCCTGATTTCGATTTCGCGCTCGGCCAGAATCCCAAGCGTGGGACCCTGCACCCTTCCTGTGCTCATTATCCTGAACGCCCTGTTCCTCATGAGCGAGGACATGAGGGCGCGCGAGAGATTTATTCCGTAATACCAGTCGAGCATGTGCCTGGCTTCGCCTGCATACGCGTTCTGGTAGTCCAGTTCCTCTATTTTTTCGTACGCCTCCTTTATCGCATATGGGGTAAGGGTCGAGAATCTCATCCTTTTCCCATTCCCTTTTCCGTAGCAGAAGCGGAAGACGTTGTAGCCAATCAAACTTCCCTCTATGTCGTAATCAGTCGCGACCACTAATTCGTCCGCCTGCTTTGAGAGCCGGGTGAGGAGTTCGACGTAAGCGCGCGTGTATCCCGCCCCTTTGCTTCCCTTGTACGCAGGCACCCATTCGATGTCTAAAGTGGGGTAGGTCCTGGTGCGCTTCCTTTCCACAAGAGTGAATACGTGACCAACTGCAGAGGCAACCATAACCTTTTTCCCGTTCACAGTTGCCTCGTAATAGCCCACCCCTCCGCTCCTCTTCCTCACGACGTTCGAGCCGATGAACGCGGCTATTTTGCCAGCTACCTTGGGTTTTTCTGCGACTATAAGTTGTGACATTTTTGAGCGAGTGCTGCTGCTGGCTTGTTGTGGCTGTGTACCCGCTAATGCAGCACCTGAAACAGCACCAGATCCTTCTGCATGCTTGTCCGTATTGTGCAAATGTTTTGGATTTGGCAGAGGGTCGCTTAAAGGTGTCAGCATAGGTTTAGGTTTTGGGAATTGGGTTTAAATTCGTTTTCTATCCCGGAGTTTGCTTTTCTGACACGAAAAATTTAAATATAAGTTCTGCATAGAAATTCGATGGTGAACCAGCAGGTGAATAAGATGGCGCATGTGCTTCCAAAAGAAAGGCGCCTTATATGGCTTACTCATTTTCTCCAGAACTCGTTCTTTTTCCATAATTCTTATTATCCCGTTTTACGACCTAAGGAAACATTTAAATACGTCTTAAACCATAATATAAAACAGATAAAAAGGGCAGGGTGATTAGGAAAAAGAGATGTGGATGATTGGCATGGCAACGTATGCGGATTCGAAACCATATGGCGTTGCGGCTTCTGCCAGCGCTAATTATCGCCGTCTTTTTAAGACGTCTGATTCTTACCTAGAACACAGAGAAAAGGAGCTTCTTCTTTTCCGGCTCGCAACGCACGGAAAAGTGCAGGATCCAGACAAGCTCAAGGAAGCTATAATTGATGTAATAGAGAACGGCGCCACACCCAAGATGAAGATGTGGGCGTTTAAGATAGGGATCGCGGGCTGCTCCAAAAATTGGTGGAGCAACGGCTGTTCCCAGGAAATCGCGGAAAAATACTTTCAGCATCTGAAACGGGATATTGGCAAATTCTCCAGCCACGAACGGAAGCTGGCAAAGGATATGCTGATAAAAGTGCTCGAAGAGCATGCGCTTGGAGACAGCATATACCTGAAGATAACCCATATGGTTCACGAACTGGAGCGGAGAGATCATCACAATGCGCCAACTATGGCTGCAGGAAAAGAACTTTTATGCGAGCAGGCCATGGTTTGATGATTTCGGATTTTGGCGCGCGGACAAATTGAAAATATCCTTACGGCAACGAAAAGAATAAAAATTACAAGGCGAATGTATGAGTGTGATTGGAAGTGAAAAAATACAGAAAGCAAGTGAAGGGACAGCAGCGACCATATTCGGATTCGAGAGAACCGCTGTGCAGAAGAGAATATTCCCGCAGCTCAGGGCAGATGAAGTTCTTCTCAGGTTCGCGCATCTCATTAATGGCCTGAACGCCGCAAAGATCCTGGGAAAAGACCCGTTCGCGCCGGTGAAGCGAATTTCCGCCATAATGAAGGCGCCGGACACGGAGCACACCCAGCTCAAAATCACGCTCTTTTTCATAGTAATGGATATGCAGCGGGAAGGTCATCTTGAAGAAAGCAAGGCGAACATGATCCTCATGAAACTCGAAAAAACGGGCATGCGTGGCGGAGAGACCGCGTTTATGGTCTTTTCAGAGGTCGGAATAGAACCGATTATCAGATATTTAGTCGTGTGCAGCGGCAGCAGGGGGCCGCTGAGCGGCCCTGCAGCACAAGTTCTTGAAGAAATGTCACGCGATGCGAAAACCGAAAAACGGATTGTCGAAGCATTCAACAGGGATATTCTCAGGAAGAACAGCGGAAAGGACGCGGATGTTGCGATAAGGAAGGTTTTGACTCCCTTGTGCGAAGGCGCTACTGTTTAACCTCTTTTTGGTGCATAATCGGATTATGCTTGGCTATTTGTCATCTGCGAACAAATTCATAAGGGGCGAAATAAAGCAGAGCGCATCCGATTTTCAGGTAGAGGAAATAATGGCTGACGGAACTGTTCTCGAATTGAACAAAAAAAAGGAATTTCCTGATTCCGGAAGCAAATTCGTGCATTTCGTGCTGGAGAAGGAGGATTGGAGCACTGCAGAAGCAGCAAGGAAAATTGCCTCCCGGTTGCGCATCTCGCCCAAGCGCATAAATTACGCCGGGACAAAGGACAAGAAAGCGCTCACCACTCAGCTTATGTCTGCCTTTGGAGTGAGGAAAGAGGACGTTCTGGGGCTGAAAATAAGCGGGATGAAAATTTTGAGCGCATGGCATGCTGACGAGAAGGTGGAAATGGGCGCGCTTCTGGGCAACAGGTTCAAAATAAGGGTTGTTGGCGGGATTGATGGACGCATTGTGAAGGAGATCGTATCGGAACTGGGAACTGAAAACGAGAGGCCGCGGAATGAAGTGCACGCCTGCGAATTCCCCAATTATTTTGGCCCGCAGAGGTTCGGGAATACGCGCACGAATACGCATATCATAGGGGAGAAACTATTGAAGAGCGACTTGCGCGGGGCTGTGGAATCGTATCTTATAGGTGACGAGGGGGAGATGAACACTTATGCGAAGGAGGCGAGGAAAAAGCTGCGCGATGAAGGGGATTACAGGAAGGCCTTGGGATATTTCCCGAAGCACCTGAAATTCGAGCGGCTCATGCTCCTCCATCTTGCTGAGCACCGGCACGATTATGCAAATGCGCTGCGGAAGCTGCCCAGGCAGATACTCCTCCTTTTCGTGCACGCATTCCAGTCCCATCTGTTCAATCTCATGCTTTCCGGGCGGCTTGCTGAAGGTAAGCTGGAGCTTGAGGGAGGGGAGCATTATTGTGGTGAAAAATCCGGATTCCCGAATCCCGGTATGGCCTCTAACTCTGGCTGGATTGCCGGAAAAATAATCGGATACGAAACCGAACTGAATGAAAGGGAAACCGAACTGCTGGAGCGGTTTGAAATGAGGAAGGAGGACTTCAGGGTGCAGGCCCTTCCGGAAATAAACTCCAAAGGGACTTTCAGAACTTTGCTTGCGCCGATGAAAGATTTCGAGTACAAGGAGAACGTGTTTGCATTCTCGCTCCCTTCTGGCTCATATGCGACCTCTGTGTTGAGGGAGTTTATTAAAGGCCTTTGGTGAGATTTTCTTATGGAGGAGGGGCTTGAATTTGAGACGGGCAAATTGTTCTACAACCCGAACATGCGGTTCAGCAGGAGCTTCGGCTCGCTTTCCATTGGAGCGATCGGGGAAAAAATCACTGTTCTTGACGGGTTTGCTGCTTCTGGAATAAGGGGGCTGCGATACGCAAAAGAGAACAAGAATGTGAAGAAAACGATCCTGCTCGACGTATGGAGAATGGCGCCTGCGATAATCGAAAGCAATGCTAAAAAGAACAAAATAAAAAATGCCGAAGCGCACAATGCGGATTTCAACGAATACGCGATAACGAATGCGTTTGGTTTTATTGAGATTGATCCTTTTGGCTCTCCTGTGCCTTACCTCAACAATGCGTTCTACTCTTTCAGGAAAAGCAGGGAAGGGTATATCTCCCTGACTGCAACCGATGTCGCGGTTTTGTGTGGGGAAAACGCCAAAGCGTGCCTGAAAAAATATGGTTCTAAAAATTTGAGGAATGAATTCACCCACGAAATCGGGACGCGGGTGCTTTTGAAGAAGATAGGGGACTTTGCCTCGCAGTTTGATTTCGGGATTGAGCCACTCTTTTCAATTTCGGACAGGCATTACATCAGGATTCTTTTGAAGATAGTGCACTCTGCCAAAAAGGCCTCGGAAATTCCGCGCATGCTAGGCTATGTTTCCTATTGCTTCCACTGCGGGTATAGGGAAACGGATAGGTTCCCCAACCGGTTTTGCACAAACTGCAAAGAGGATATGGACTACGCGGGCCCTCTTTGGTTCGGCGAATTGCACGATAAGAAATTTCTGCAGAAGATGAAGGGGCTGAATGCAAAAAGAAATTATGCGGACAAAAGTGAGATAGGGAAAATGCTGGATTTGCTTATCGGAGAGGTTGGAATGCCCCCTTTTTACTACGAACTGCACGATTTCTGCTCCAGGCTGAAATCGGAGCGCGTGCCGAAAATAGAGGATGTGATTGCGCGGCTCAGGAAAAAGGGCTTCAGGGCTGTTAGGACGCATTTTGAAGGGAAGGGGATAAAGACGAACGCGGGAATAATGGATTTGAGAAAGGCAATTGTCTGATGCCTTCGGGAGACCGGAGACCCGGGACGGAAGACACGATTTGGGCCCAATGAGATCAAGAGTTTCGGGTTCAGAGTTCAGCGTTTTGGGTTTCACATCTTGGGTTGCGGGGTTTTCTGTTCTGAGTTCTGAATTTTGAAACTGCTGCGATACGAACCTATTAGGGACAGAATTCGGAGGCGCGGAACTCGGAACGCACGACGTAGTAGTACGAAACCCGAAACTGGAAACAATTTTTTTGTTTTGGGCCCAATGAGATTTGAACTCATGACCTTTCGATATCTGATCTTTTGGATTATCAGTCGAACGCTCTAGCCTGGCTGAGCTATGGGCCCAGAAAACAGGTATTTTCTGGTGGCACTGATTTTTAAATTCGGTTCGGTGTTCTGTGTTTTGGTTCTGCGCAAAACCCGAAACTCAGAACTTAAAACCTTCTGAAGCTACTTAGTGGCGAGGTATGAGGCAATCAGTATGGCCGCAACGACCGAAAGGTAGAATATCACTTCGTCAGGCATAGTTTTTTTATGAACTCCATTATTTAAAAGATATTTGTAGGATGACAGCCAAAATGTCCAAATAGAGTGACAGCAATTTTGTCCCCTTCCCGCCCATAAACCTAGGGTGGAAAAATGAGGCAAACAGGTGCGGACATGAAACTGGTCGCTGTCACAAGTTATCTGGAAGGGACGAAGAACGCAAAGGAAAGGTCCCTCTCCCACTTCTGGCGTGAGTTGTGGAAATTCGACAGGAGATGGAACAACTGGCGCAAGCTGAGTGCGCTTGGCTGGCAGACGCCAGCCAGAGTTTACCACAACAAAAGGTATTTCAACAAGCACGTTCATAAGCAGAAAAAGCGGACATTTTAGCTGACAACAAATTAGGACAATTCCGCTGGCACTCTACAAATCCAACAGAGAGGCGTTTTTATGAAAATCGGCATAATCGCAGACCTGCATCTCGGCTATTCGAGATTCAGGGAAGACGCGTTCAGGCAGGCGGAACATGCGCTCAGGGATGCAGAATCGAAAACAGATGTGATTCTTATTGCAGGGGACATCTTTGATGTGAAGGTTCCGCAGCTCGAAACCCTCAAGCGGGCAGCTGACATATTCTCGAAAATAAAAAAGCCAGTTTATGTCATTCACGGAAACCATGAAAGGAGGAGCAGGGACATGGTGAATCCTGTACAGCTGCTTGCGATGCTTTCCAATATCCATTACGTACACGGGAAAACGGAAACTATCGAAGCAGAAAACGGGAACAGGGTCTCGATTACTTTTTTCGGAAACGTGCCCGACGAACTGGCGAAGAAAGCGCTCGCGAAACTGATGGAGCAGGAAAGGGCGAAACTGGAAACTGGAAACCCAGGACTGGAGACGGGTGGCGGGAAACAGTCCTGTTTCAGGATACTTGTTATGCACCAGTCGGTGAAGGAATTGGTTTATGGGGAGGAGGAATTGGGGTTTGACGATTTGAGGGATTTGCCTTTCGATTTGATAGTGAATGGACACGTACACAAGTTCCACGAGGAGATGGCTGGCAAGCTCATAATTCCTGGAAGTACCGTTATAACGCAACTGAGGAACGACGAACAGGGCGAACGGGGGTATGTGATTTACGATACGGAAAAAAGGAAGGGCGAATTCGTCGCGATTCCGAGCCGGCTCTTCTTCTACGATGAGATGAAATTTGAGGGCGCTTCCTTGGGAGAGATAAAGGAGCGGTTGGAAAGCGCAATAGCAAACAGGAGGGCAAAACGCCCTGATGCGATTCTGAAAATAAAGCTGAGCGGAACGCTTAAGGAAGGGCTTAGCGCAAGCGACCTTTCCCTTGCCTACTCGGACGGGATTTACGTGCAGAACAACCTGAACTTGGAGAGCTTAGGCGACAGGATAAAACAGTTGCGCGAACGCAGGGAGGAAAAGCTCTCTGTGAGGGAAGTGGCAGTAAGGCAGCTGAGGGAAAAGCTCAGGGGAAAAATAACGCTCTTCGACCCAGTGGAGCTGTTCGAGAAACTCTCGGAAGGCGCGGAGGAAGGGGCACAATATTTAAATACGAAAAAAGAGGGTGTTGTGCATGAAGTACCCTGACGTTTCCATAGTGATTCCCACGCTCAACGAGGAGAAGTACATAGAGGAGGCTCTGGAGTCCATAGCGAACCAAAGGAAGGCGCAGAAGTATGAGCTCATCGTCTCAGACGGCAGCAGCAGCGACGGCACTATAAAAATTGCGAAAAAGTACGCGGATGTGATTGTGTACGAGCCCAGGCGCACAGTGGCAGCGGGGCGGCAGACGGGAATGATGGCTTCACGTGGCAGAATACTGGTGTGCGCAAACGCGGACACATATTACCCTCCGAACTGGCTCGCGAACCTTGTAAAACCATTTGAAAGGAAGCGGGTGGTGGGGAGCATAGGAAAAGTGGTTCCGAAAGACGGGGATATCATAGACAACGCGTTCGCAAATGGAGTGCTTCACCCAGCAGCACGCATCCTTTCCGGGCTCAAGATTCATTATGCCGATTCTTCGAACCTCGCACTTAGGAGGGATACGTTCATTAAGGCAGGCGGCTTCAGGAGCGAGCTGATAAGCGGCGAGGACACAGAACTGATGAAGCGGATGAAGAAGTTTGGGGAAATTGTGTACACTCCTGAGGCAGTCGCGTACGTCTCGATGCGCAGGGTGAAGAAATGGGGCAAGATTTACTATACGTTTTTCCACACCACCAATTTCATAAAGACCCATCTTTTCCAGAAAGGACACGGCCGCTACGAACCAATACGGGAATAAACGAATATTGTTCCTGATTTCGTACTCATATTGACTGCATAGTGCGAACTCCCTTTCTCGAAAAAGAGTAGCTGGCCCTTGCAGCTAAGTATTTTTCCTTCTATATTTGGAGCTTCGGAAACGCTTGGGGGCACGTCGTAAGCGAGAGAGCGCACTTTCATCTCCCCTTCGCAGCCATCGAGCAGCCCGCTTTCTTTTATTTTGGGTATGTAAGCAGTTATGCGCGCGGGGTTTTCCTGATTAAGAAGCCGCAGCTTTTGGAGCGAAGTTATGCCGCTCCTGATTGCAAAATTGCGCTGCACTTTCTTTTCTATCGAGTACGCTGCTTCCGCATTATCTGTTTTTGCGATTTCGGAAAAATAATCAACGCCCTGCTCGCGCACCCTTTCCGCGAGCCTGGAGGAGCAGGTAACTCCGCACTTCACCATATGGCCGAAAGAGGCGAGATAGACACTGAATTGCTGGTTCCTGAATTTCCCGTAAAATTGCCCAAAGCCGCGGAAGTCAAGGCGGGTGTAGAGACGCAGGATGTCGCGCGCTGCACATGCAGGGCATTGCTTCTGGCCCGACATTTTGCCGGGGCAGGGATGAAGGGTGGTTCCATCGTTGTAGCCGATGCAGTGCTTTTCATTTCCGAACTCCACGCGCATCGTTCCCTCTAAGTTGAGATGGTTCATTTCGCTTGGACCCCAAAATTTTATTATGGAGCCAAGGGGGGAGAAGTAAATGAAATGGTTGGCCATGGCTTGTACTTGGTTTTCGGATTTTTAAATGTGTTTTAGGGGGCTTTCCGGTGGCTTTTTCTTTCAATAAGAAAAACCC
>JBGFRX010000038.1:0-3446 GCA_041694885.1 Microcaldota archaeon
CCTTACTTTATATTTATTTCCTTACATTTTATAATATTCTCGGAATTCATATCATCTGTTCGTCTATTCTTCTCGCGATCTGCCTGAGCTGGCCCATTTTCCTCATCACGTCGCTTTCCATCAGCTCGAACGTCTCACCCAGGGTGCTTCCCCTGAGGAAGTATTTCGAACCCTTCTTCACCACGAGCCCGGAGCGCATGAACACATTCATGTGATATACTGCAGCTGCCTGGGTAACCTTGCTGCTCCTCGTTATGTTTATTGTCTTTATGCCGTCCCCGCTCCTGTTCGCGGCAAGAAGATGGAGGAAGATGTCGAACGCGAGCTTGTCCTTCTCGGGGTCGAGCCCCAGGCAGCGGCACAGCCACTTTATCTCCTCCTCCACGTTCGGTTTCTTCGGCGCCTCGAGCTCGAATATCACTATTTTACGCACGTAACGCCGTGTCATTTCGCATTACCTTTTTATTTCCACGATGATGTGCATGCTATACTCCTCGCAGCCGCTTCCCGACTTTTCGCCGCACTTCCCCTCCTGGCCGGAGGGCGTCCTCTTCGGTCATATCGCTCCGGGATTTGAACTCCTGGAGAATATGTGTAAATACTTATAAGCACATATTATATGTGCCGAATCGCGATGCCCGCATTCGATATCAATCTGACTTAGGGGGAATATATTTAAAAAGATTTGTTAAAATAATAAAGAATGTTTTGAAATTTGCTTTAGGGGGCTGCTTATGGCTGAAAAAAAAGACGCAGGGGAACAGACCGACCGGGAAACTGCCGGGGAGAAGCGCGGGAACGGAAAGTCGCATTCCGGGCGCGATGCTGAAAAGGAAATGGCGCACGGAGGGCGGGAAAGGACGGCGCATATGAAGACCTCGGAGTCTGGAATCGGGAAAGCGAAAGTGCAGGAACCCGGCGGAGAAGGGAAACCCCTCAGGTTGGAAGCAGGAATCGCGAAAATTCCCGAACTGAAGGAGGAGAGCAGAACGGATCTGGAAAATGATCTGGTACGTTTGCAGGCGGAGTTCGAGAATTACAGGAAAAGGAGCGAGAGGGAAATGGCCGAGCGCATGGAGATGGGAAAGATGGAGTTCGCGAAATCCCAGATTTCTTTTTTGGATGAGTTCGAGAATGCGCTTGCTCATTTGAACGGAGAGGCGAAAAGGGGGATGGAAATGCTGCTTTCCAATTTCAAAAAATCGCTCGAAGTGCATGGAGTAAGGGAAATGGAATGCATGGGAAGGAAATTCGACCCATATCTTCACGATGTGCTCATGAAACAGGAGAGCGGTAAGTCCGAGGGCACCGTGGTCGCGGTTGCGAGGAAAGGATACATGTTCAGGGACAAAATACTGAGGCATGCACAGGTTATTATTGCTGCGAAGAAGGAGGAGAAAAATGAGGCGCGTGGGGTGGGAAAGGAAAGCAAAGTTGACGAAGGGGAAAACTCTGAAAAGAAAAACGAACCTGACGGGGCAGAACGGAAAAAAGAAAACTGAAAACGCGAAATGTGACTGACGCGAAGGGTATGGAAAAACGGATTTGCGAGCTTAGTGGAGAATTGCAGGATGAAATTAACAGGAAAAGGAAGATGCAGCTTCGACCCGAACGAAGTGTATTTGAGTGCATGTTGATGAATAAACAAAACTAAACGGTGGTAAACATGGCAATTGAAAAAATCTTAGGAATTGATTTGGGGACTTCGAACTCAGCGGCTTCTGTTCTTGAAGGCGGAAGACCGGTCATAGTTCCGAGCGCAGAAGGCGCGTCGCTGTATGGAAAGGCGTTCCCGAGCTTCGTCTCCATAAATCCGGATGGAACGCGGCTGGTGGGCGAACCTGCGAGAAGGCAGGCAGTTGCGAATCCAGAAGGCACTATTACTGCTTTCAAGAGAAAGATGGGCACATTGCACAAATACAAAATACACGGAAAGGACTATGCACCCCAGGAACTTTCCGCGATGCTTTTGCAGAAAATAAAGGCGGATGCAGAAGGGTATTTGGGCGGGCCTGTGAAAAAGGCAGTAATAACGGTCCCTGCTTATTTCGACGACAACCAGAGGCAGGCGACAAAGGACGCTGGGGAAATTGCAGGACTCGAAGTTGTGCGTCTGGTGAACGAACCCACTGCTGCGTGCCTTGCATATGGGTTGGACAGAGCCGAGAAGGAAATGAAGATAATGGTTTTCGATTTGGGAGGAGGCACTTTGGACGTAACGATAATGGAATTCGGGGGAAAGGTCTTTGAAGTCAAGGCGACGAGTGGGGACACGCAGTTGGGAGGAACTGACATGGACAACATCCTCGTGGATTACCTTGCAGACCAGTTCAGGAAGGACAGTGGAATAGACGTAAGGAAAGAGGCGCAGGCGATGCAGCGGATGCGGGAAGCAGCGGAGAAGGCGAAAATAGAGCTCTCGACCACGATGCAGAGCGAGATTTCGCTTCCCTTCCTCGCTTCGGATGCGATGAGCCCGAAGCACTTTTCGCATCTGCTCACCCGCGCGAAATTGGAGGAGCTGATAAGGCCGATAATCGAACGGTGCTCAAAGCCGGTTGAGCAGGCGCTCAGGGACTCGAAATTAAGTCCGAAAGACATAGACAAGGTGATTTTGGTCGGAGGGCCCACGCGGATGCCGATTGTGCAGAAATTCGTGGAAGGAGTGGTTGGAAAGAAGGTGGAGCGCGGCGTGGACCCGATGGAATGCGTTGCAATGGGAGCTGCTGTGCAGGGGGGAGTGCTTGCAGGGGAAGTGAAGGATATCCTCTTATTGGACGTAACCCCGCTTTCGCTCGGAATCGAGACATTGGGAGGAGTCTTCACAAAACTTATCGAGAGGAATACCACCATTCCGAGCAAGAAGAGCCAGATATTCTCCACTGCTGCGGATATGCAGACCTCTGTGGACATTCATGTCTTACAGGGCGAACGGCCCATGGCGAGGGACAACATAGAGCTCGGAAAATTCGGGCTTGTTGGAATACCTCCTGCTCCAAGAGGGGTTCCGCAAATAGAAGTCACGTTCGACATAGACGCAAACGGAATAATGCACGTCTCGGCAAAGGACATGGGGACAGGGAAGGAGCAGAAGATGCGCATAGTTGCGCCTCACAAGATGGACAAATCCGAAATAGAAAAGAAGATGCGCGAGGCGGAGGAGCACGCGGAAGAGGACAAGAAGATGCGCGAACTTGCCGAGGCGAAGAACGAATTGGAGGCGATGGTTTACACGAGCGAAAAAACGATTTCCGAATTAGGCGCCAAAATAGGCGAAGAAGAGAAGAAAAAAGTTCAGGATGCGGTAAAAACGGCGAAGGAGGTACTTGGCTCGGAGGATCTTGCGAAGATAAGGCAGGAGATGGAAGCACTGAAGAAAGTGATACAGGAAGTTGGCACGAAAATCTACGAAGAAAGCGGTGCAAAGCAAGGGGCAGGACATGAAA
>JBGFRX010000017.1:0-3408 GCA_041694885.1 Microcaldota archaeon
AGATCTTAAACAAGCTTCATTTAGAGACATGACCTCACAGATTGTAGCATCTCCAAAACAAAAGGTGCAGCTTATCACTAGATATGTAAAACTACCAGTTGTTGAGGAGTGATCATATGTGCCCAGAGATACAGGTTTTAAGATGGGAAGAATTCAAAAAAAGATTAGAAGAAGGCAAAAACTTTACTGTTCATGAGCTCAATGGTATTCTACATGTCATAAAATCACAAGGCCAACTAATGGATCCTGAAAAACTATCAGAAATAAAAAGATTGCTTGATAGTGATAAAAGAAAACAATACTCACCAGATGTTAATGAAGTACTAAATAACATTAACAATGAAATTAGCTCGTTTATAATCAAGGCAGGGCCATCGCTACAAAAAAGAAGTATAGAAGAGGAGTTACACAAAATTGCAAATGAACCATTAAAAGATAAACAAAAGCTAAAAAAAGAAACACCAAGAAGATTATCTGGTGGTAGAAATGATGTAGAATATGATGCACATAAAGCTGTTGCAAAGATGATTACCCTTGATGAAATTTACGGAGGTTTAATACAAAGAAAAGAAACTTTTGTTGGACATGCATCAGAAGCCGTTATTTATTCAGGGATACCTTATCCAGATTTTTTTACTGCACTGGTGTATAGAGCAAACAAGGGTATTTCTGATAAGACTGATGAAGCCTATTTCAAGAATAATAAAGACACGATTATGAACAATTTTATGAGTGATGCGAGTGATGCAGATAGACAAGCTTTTTCAGAAGCAGTTAATAGAGGAGATATAAAAAATGCACTTGGAATACTTCAAAAAAATAATATTGGCCTTTTTGATACAGAAACAATACTTAAAGAGAGTAAAATAATAGGACTAACTGGCAATGTACTAACTTATTCTAGTGCTGGAACAGAATACAGAATTGATCTTTCAAAGCAGACAATTACAGATATAGATGCAGGATTTGTTGATAGGGTTGCAGCCAGCCTATATTTAGCAATCAGAGCGAAGTTCGCAGTTCAATCGCATGAAGCTTTTGAATTTGAGGCTTCAAAAGAATTGACTAAAGAAGCAACAAAAAATCTTATAGGAACTCTGTTAGATGGTGATATTGCTCTAGTAACTGTTATTAACTTAAAAGGAATAGAAGTTGCTAAGTTTGAAGCTGGTGTTAAATCAGGATTTCTGTATATCAAAGACTTTGGGCTTTCATATGTAGGTTCGACCTATGTACGTGCAGAAGGAAACATCCCTTTTATTCTTAATCCCAAAACTGGTTTAATGCTTGCATGCCGTTTAGGTAGTAAAGGTGAATTTGGTTTTTCTGGCACTCAAAAACCTTCTACATTTGTTGCGCATCTCACTCCAGAACTTAGAATTCCGATAAATAATTTCGTGACAATAGATATCTACACAGGTGCAGTCACTGTTTTAGATACTAAAATAAAGACAGTTTCCTTAGGTGGAGCTGGCGGTTATCAAATTACAATCAGGTCAGAAGAAAAAGGATGGGAGAAAGTTCACCTTGAAATGACTGGTTACGTTAGGATAATGAACCCTTTTGATTATGATAAGATAGGCAAAGTTGCTAAGCGTTCTTACTGGGAGTTTCAACCAATTGGTTTTACATTTAGGTTTTAAAACTAGTTAAAGGGGTGAAATATTTGAAAACAAAAAATGTTTTGTTTTTGTTGCTGCTATTTTCATTTGCTATTGCAGGTAAGTTTAATATTGATTTAACAAATGCAAAGCAGTCAGCATATGTATTTGATACACAAGGTAGTATTACTCTTTCTTATACAATGAGCGGTGGTGGTTCTACTATAAAGGATGGCGCTACTACCTGTCCAGCTAAAATAACTATTACTCCTTCTATTGATGCAAGATGGGCACTTAATTCATTCTACACCTATATTTCTTTTGATGCCGAAAGCGAATATAAACTAATGAATGCGAATGCTATAACAAAAAATGTCCAAATAAAATGGTTATCAGATTCCCAGATGCAGACTGCGTCTGCTCTAAAACAGTTTTTTCTGGTTAGCTCTGGGGATACTACACCTAAAAAGGAAGCTGGCTATGACTTATTAGCACCACTGTTAATTACCCAACCACTTCACACTAGAAAATACCTTGAGGATCAGATAGTTAGTACAGAAGGCAAAGCAAACTTTTTCTGTAATGGAAACATTATAGTATCTGTAGAAGAGGGAAATTCTAAGAAGAGTTTTTCAGAGGATATCTCTAATATTAAAAACTTCAAGCCAACTTTTATAGTAAACAAAAAAGGTCCAGCTAAAATAACTGTTTCTTTGAGCGGTATTACCTGCTTAAGTGCTTCGAGAACAACAGCATTTGGCGGAGCCAATGCACATTTTCTCACAGTTCATACAGAAGGCCCAGGTAGCAGCGTAAATGACATTACAGTTAAAAAAACAATTTATGTAGAGGATAAGTCTGTGAATTTTGATCTCTCTCAAGTTTATTCTTTTAGTACGTTTTTGAATATTTTACTAGGAACTTCTTTTAACATGACGCCAGGAAGTGAAAAAACTGTTTTTTTTGAAGTTAAGAACACAGGAGGTGTAGAAGGGGGTTTCTGGTCAATGGCTATGGATGATCTAAGTAAGACAGCTGGTTTTACATATACTCATCTCATTGGTTTGGGTGTAAGCGTTCAGCCAGGAGAAACAAAAATGATCGCAATTACTCTGAAAGCACCTCAAAATCTTAAGAAAGGTAAGAGTACTGTGAAATTTACTTTGAAATATACGACTGATGAAAAAGTATGCAAAGAAAATAAAGGTGAGTTTGTAGTCCCACTTACTATAAATAATCCAGATGTAGAAGTCGTTACACCAGATTGTAGTTGTACCTTAGTTCCTTCATCAGCAGTAATCGAATCAGGTGATACAAAGAAATTTGATTTAACATGCTATGACAAACAATCTATGCAGGCAAATTGCGAAAATGTTGGGTGGGGATATCCTGTTGGTTACTTCCCTACTACTAGCTTAACTAGTGATAATGGCATAACTATCACTGCAGTACCAAAAGCAACTGACAAATTGCCAATGACCGGATTAATAGCTGCAATTCCTTCAATTACAAAAAACGGGAAGAAATTATCGTGCGATGCATGTACAACAAATATAACTATTACCAAGGCAACTGTTGAGCCATCTGACTGTAAATGCATAATTACGCCAATGAATGCAACTGTCAAAACAGGTGATGTAACCACATTCCATTTAGATTGCGTTGACAAAAACGGTGTTGCTCACCCATGTAAGAATACTAATTGGTTTATAGAAGAATTGAACTATGAATGGGTAACCAAAGCTACTGACGAAAACGCAATAATAAATATAACTTCACAACCTCCTGAAAATAGCACAGTTAAAGG
>JBGFRX010000023.1:0-13989 GCA_041694885.1 Microcaldota archaeon
CTTTTCCACATCTCCTCCGCGAGTTCGCCTTCGTACATGAATTCGTTTATCAGTTCCTTCGCTTTTTCCCTTTTCCCGCGGTGCGCGGCGAGGAAGGTGTTTATTTTCTCTATAAGAATCTGCTTCAGTTCCCCTGAAAGCATCTTCCCGCTTTCGTAGTCCTCGCGTATTTTTTTCAGTTTTTTGTCGTCCTGCTCGAAAAATATGCTCAACCACTGGTATGAAACGTCTATTTCGGGGTTTCCCCCCAGTTTGCGGTGCTCCCCCACGTTCGCCCTTCCACCGGAAAACGCGTAGTTGTTTATCTTATTCCCAACCATTTTCTCATCATCATAAAGCCATATCGCCGTTTCTGCAATGCTCGAGCTCATCTTCCCCTCCACGCCGGTGAGAGGTGGAAGGAATTTGCTGTGTATCGCGCTCGTCTTGTAATAGCCCAGCTCTTCTGCAATGTCCCTCTGTATCCTCCAATATGGGTCCTGGTCTATTGCGGCCGGGATAAGGCACCTTTTTTTCTCGAAAAAAGTCGGGACAATCTGGTATGCAGGATAAAATGCAAGCCCTATGTTCGTGGAATCAGTAAAGCCGAACACCGCCTTAGCTGTACTCAGCGTGGTCTTTTTCGCAACCTTAAGAAGAAGGGGATAGACGTTCCGGACGTATTCGGAGTCCTTGAATATGAATGTCCTTTTCGGATCCAGCCCGACTGCTATCATGTCCAGAATGTTCTCGTGGGAATATTTCTGGGTATCTTCCCAATTCGCATTTTGCTTCACCAAGAATTTCTCGTCATCGGTAATTTCCATGTAGAGGTTCGCGCCGAACTTTTCCTGGAGCCATTTCGTAAAAACAAGGGGAATGAGATGGCCAACGTGCATCGAACCGGAAGGTCCTCTCCCAGTATAAAGGAAAATGCCCTTCTTCTTTTCGTAATCGTCCAATGCGAAGTCCAGGTCGCGGTGCGAAAAGAAATAGTCTCTTCTCAGCATGTAATGGAGTTCACCAGCATCTTTCGCGAGCTGGGCCTTGAGCTTTTCGTCTATTTTTTTGGTTCCGAACTGCTTCACGAGCTTGTCGTAATCAACTGAGCCGCTCACTTCCCACGGAGTTACTGTAAAATCCGAGTCCATAAAAAATTAGTTCGCGTCAGGGTTTTAATTACTTATTGATATTTTCCGATTTTCTCCTTCAGCTCGTCATTCTTCATTCTCAGCCAGATGTGGATATCGCTTAGCGCCTGCAATTCAGGCAGCCCTGTGACCTCCCACATCCTTCGCACGAATTCCTGAACATCCTTCACGAATTTCGAGGCCTTGAATGCCACAATGATCGAGCCGAGCGGATTGAGGAGCATTGCCACGGTTATGGCGTCAGGACTGTATATATTCTTGGGTCTCACCCACAGGTTGAAAACCGTCTTTTCTCTGCTCAGCACGTAGTTCAACTCGCTGAGCCGCTGGAGCAATTCCCCTATGGTCTCTTTCTGCTCTTCAATCAGGATTTCCTTTTTTGCGAATTCGTTCTCAATAGTATTCAGGAAAAACGAGAGCTTGCGGAGCTCGAATTTGGTTTTCTCGTAAAGCGGCTCCTCGTTCATAAAAAAGTAATTTTTTATCGAGAGTTTCCTATTGCCCAGTTCCTTTGCGACTTTGGACAGTTTGCCCACTTTATCGCAGTCGAGAATGTTTCTCATGGAGCGATCACCTTTCGTGCCAGAGCGCCTTCCTGATGTCGTCTATGAGCAACGCCACCTGGACCGGAAAGTCGATAGTTGCTCCGAAGTCAAGAACACCTTTGAGCCATGCGAACGCGCCTCCGACTGCTGTTGCGATGCCAGTAACCTTGAGGATGTTCTCGCACCAACTGCTTGCTTCCCCGAAAACCTGACCCCAAACGATCATCCCAAGCCCTCCGAAAAACGCGGTACCGGAAACCCAGCCCCTTTTTCCGCTTATTTTTACAGTCGTATCCATTCTGCCTTCTTTGATGCGTGCCTCTGCTTCTTCGGTAAGAAGCGTGAGGCGCACCTTGTTGCACAAAAGTGATTTTTCATTCTCGAGCAACGGCTTCACTTCTGAGAATCCATCCTTTGCCCTGATTGCAAACTTATGAGCGATCTCAGTTTGTTTCTTCGATATCTTTCCAGCAGCGCTTTCGAGGGTGTCCTCAAATTTGAGCTGCGCGCCTATCCATTTTGCAAGATCCTCCACTCGCGCATACGCATTGCCCAGCCCTTCCACATTATAGCCGCTTTCCCTGGGAACCGGATATTTCACGTTGTTCGCGAGTACTTTGAGTGTGCGCATGTCCATGCAATCAATCCTTTTCGAAAAGAGGGGTGCGGCCCAATAGGCGCGATTTTATTTCGACTTTCTTCGCGGAAAGCGCATATGCATTAGCTGCAAGCGTGCGCACCTTCTCTGCGAATGCAAAACCGTCAAATTCCCCCATAAAATATCACCCGCAAAAGAATATACTACCACACTCGTTTTGAATATTTATAAACCTTGCCGAACCCACACCATAGTATGAAAATTTGCCTTACAGGAGGAACTGGAAAATTGGGGCAGGAGGTACTTCAGCTGATTCCAAATGCGATTCCTTTGGTGCGGAAGCCCCTGGGGCACAGGAATGAACAGATTGTGGATTTCTCCAACTTCGCTTCTCTGAAAAAAGCCCTTTCTGACTGCGATGTGCTGATTCATCTCGCCGGTTCGATGGAGTTCTACGACGAAAAGGGCTTGTACGAAGGGAACGTTTTGCTAACTAAAAATTTGCTTTCCGCGCTTCCAAAAAATTCCCAGGTGGTTTACGCATCTTCTGTTTCCGTTTACGGGAAAGAACTTGGAGGGAAAGCGGACGAAGATACGCCCGCT
Organism: Microcaldota archaeon; assembly: GCA_041694885.1. Taxonomy (GTDB): domain Archaea; phylum Micrarchaeota; class Micrarchaeia; order Anstonellales; family Bilamarchaeaceae; genus JAHJBR01. The sequence goes on from JBGFRX010000023.1 coordinate 2,877, forward strand.
AACCCGGATTCTGCATACGCAAGGACGAAATACGAGGCAGAGCGCATGGTTATGTTGCGCCCCAATTCGGTTGCGCTGCGCATTGGTCCCATCTACGGGCCGCAATATTCCGACTATTCGAAATTTTTGAGGATGATTAAAAAGGGGAAGATGGTGATTTTCGGCGATGGAAAAAACATTGTTTCTTTTGCGCATGTTTCGGACGTTGCGAAAGCAGTAAGAAATGCGGTGAATGCGAAGGCGGGAATTTACGTAGTGAGTGGACCAGGCAAGGCGCAGGAGAAAATTTACGCAACAGCTGCACAGGAAATGGGTGTTGCAGCGCCTAAAATTAAAATTCCGCTCAAAATTGCGCTTGTAGTTGCGCGCGCTGAGGAAATGCTTGCGAAAATCATGGGCAAAAAACCCCTCATCACGCGTGAGCACGTGAACATCTTAGGCAGGAGCAGGGTTTTTGATTTTTCGAAGGCAAAAAAATACTTAGGGTTCAGGCCAAGAACATTGGAAAAAGGAATAAAAGAAATGGTAAACGCTGTTTGATAAGATGCGACCGATGATAAGAAAATGCGGCAGATATGTTGACATAAGCCCTGCCAAATCAAGTATTTGCTGCACGCTCGTATCTGCCTAGCTTTCGTTCAATTTTCGGTGTTTTCGGGAAGTCCGCGCGTTCAAAGCGAAGATTTATAGGATGTAGCCCCATCTAATTCTAATTACGCCTAATTCTCAGCGGCTTCTGAAGCTGGAAACCGGAAACTGGGAACAGAAAATATTTGCTATCTGGGCAAATATCGCGCAGGGATGGCGGAGCCCGGTCAAACCAGTTTCCAGTTTCCCGTTTCGGGTTTCGGACTGGGGCGAATCGCGCCAGACTCAAGGTTTAGTTCCGGAACGCAAAGCGCGAAACCCGAAACACATGAGCAATCTGGTGTCCTAGCGGCTACGAAGGTTCAAAATGCATCCCTTTTTCCTGGAAAGAAAAACGTCTGTATCAATCCCAAAAAGAAACGGGCGGTATGAAATTCCTTCTCCCTGCATCTTTCTTCTTTCTATGAGTCTTACCATCTTGTTAGCTGGCGGAAGTCCGCCGTTCAAAGCGAAGATTTCCATAGGATGTAGCCGGTTGTGGTAATAAGAGCAGAAAGGTTCTATGGGACCGCTGAGATTTGAACTCAGATAACGAACTCCCGAAGCTCGCAGCATACCAGGTTAGCTCACGATCCCGCAAAAAGAGCGCTGGGACTAACCTTATTAAGAGTATTTTATAATTCACTATGAATGCTTTTTTAAAGTGATTTCATGCCCCTAAATGAGATAATCCGGAAGCACGCGCTGAAGAACGCATTCGATTACGGCAAGGCGAATGCCGGTTCCATCACGGGGAAAGTCATAGCAGAGTTTCCGGATGCGAAAGACGACATGAAGGGCACTATGGGGCTGATTGCGAAGGCGGTGCAGGAAGTAAACGGGATGAAAAGGGGCGAAATCGAAGCCGAATTGAAGAATTACCCGTTTGCGGAAAAGAAGGCAGCGGGGGAAAGGAAAATAATTCTGCCGAACGCGGAAGAGGGGAAGGTTGTAACGCGGTTTCCTCCTGAACCAAGCGGCTATCCGCACATAGGCCACGCTAAGGCCGCATTCCTGGATTTTGAGGCAGCCAAGGCATATAACGGAGCGATGCACCTGCAATTCGACGACACTAATCCAGAGAAGGGGGGGATGGAATACGTTGAAGCGATAAAGGATGGGCTGGAATGGCTCGGCATATTCTGGGCAAAGGAATTCTACACCTCGGATTACATGCACGTGATTTACGATTATGCGGAAAAAGGACTAAGAAACGGAGCGCTTTATGTGTGCACCTGCACGCAGGAACAGACGAGCAGGAACCGCGAGAAGGGGAAGCAGTGCGCGTGCAGCACTCTCACCAGGGACGAAAATCTCGCAAGATGGAAGAAAATGAATTCTGATTACAATGAAGGTGAAGCCGTTGTCCGTTTCCGCGGCGACATGGAAGCGACAAACACCGCACTGCGCGATCCCGCGATGCTGCGCATTGTGGATGCGCCGCACTACAGGCAGGGGAAAAAATACCGCGTGTGGCCCAATTACGATTTCGCAACTCCCATACTAACTGAAAAGATGGGAGTGACGCACATAATGAGGAGCAAGGAATACGAACTGCGGGACGAACTCTATTTCAGGATATGTGCAGCGCTCGGGATCGCAAAAACAGAAGTGGTTGGTTTCTCCCGCCTCAATATAAAAAACGCGCCAATAAGCAAGCGCCTGATGATTCCGCTTGTGAAGGAAGGAAAGGTCGCGGGTTGGGACGATCCCCGTCTTCCAACTTTGAAGGGGCTCGCACGAAGAGGCATACTTCCTGAAGCGATAAGGAATTTCGTACTTTCTTTTGGTCTTTCCAAAGTGGAGAGCGAGCCGGGATGGGACAAACTCCTTTCGGAGAACAGGAAATTGCTCGAACCAACCTCCAGGCATTATTTCTTCGTTGCCAACCCGATCAAGGTGGAGATAAAAGGCGCGAAGCCGCAGGCACTTGAGTTAAAATCGTATCCAAAGGAAAACCCGGGTACAAGGAAAATTTCCGTCTCGGATTTTGTTTATATTTCAAGGGACGATTTCGAAAAGATTGAAGAAGGCGAAACATTCCGGCTCAAGGACTTATATAATGTGAAAATGATTTCAAAAGAAAACTGCGAAGTTGAAATGGAGGCGGACAAAATAGTAGAAAAGAAAATCCAATGGGTAACTGATTATGTTGAGACAGAAGTGATTAAGCCGCATGATTTGCTGAATGAGGATGGAACTTTCAACGAAAACGGCCTGGAAGTAGTGAAGGGCTATGCGGAAAAGAACGTTCTGGGGCTGAAGGAAGGCGAAACAGTGCAGTTTGAGCGGTTCGGCTTCTGCCGTCTGGACAGGAAAGGGGATGAAAAACTGGTTTTCGTTTATTCGTGCTGAGCTCGAAACACGAAGATGCGAAAAGGCGGAAAGAAATATATATAAACCCTTTTTGTTATAATACTTGATATAAAGGCGAGTTAGATGGCGCAATATGATTATAATACTTCAGCGAGCGCTGCGAAGGAGATCCGACTGCCGAAATTCGAGAAAAAGGAGGAAATGGAACTTCCGCAGTTCGCAAAGGACGTGCCGCTACGCGCGATAGTGAAGAAGCACGGCAGAAATATGACGTTGGAGTACGAGTGGAACATAATTGGAGGCGAGGAAATAAGGATTTCCGTTGCGAACTTCAGGGATGGCGAAAACCTCGCCAACGTACACAAGCTTAGGATAGAGGACGGAGTGGACGTCGCGTCTTTCAGAATAGCTGACACGACTTACGTGATAAGGAAGACAACCGAAGACGTTGCGAAGGGACTTATGAAGGCAGGCGGAAAGCTAAAGGCCTCAATCCTTGGTGTGATAGGATACTTCAAGACGACAAAAGAAAACATTTATACTGTCTCCAAAATGGAAAATGACTCATGGTCGCTCGACAAGCGGCTCGGCGTGAAGCAGTTCTCGCTTGAAGAGATGAAGGAAGCGGAAAAAAGGAAATTCTTCGACCTCGTGATGGAGCAGCTGCTCAGGGTATGCAAGCAGGGTTATGCGCTCAAGGACTTCTCGCTTTTTGACGTGATAGTCATGAAAAAGAAGATTGTTTTCTGGAACGCGGCAGCGCTCGTGAAGCTCAGCGCATCAGAGACAGTGGATTCCCTCATAGGAAACCTGAAGGTGATGGTAAAGAGCGGAATCGCGAAGAAGGGCGACGTGGTCTACGGAATCGCAGTCTCGTTCGGGATAATGAAAAAAGAATATTTTGAATGGGCGAAGGAGAACAACATAAAGGCAGGGGACGAGATGGGGATACTCGAGAAGATAGAAAAGAAGGTGCTTGGATAACCTGGCATTCCTTCAATCGATTCTGTTCTTATATCTCCTCTCTTCTATATTTCCTCTATTGACGTAGGCGCGTTCGCGTCCTTGTCCCTGCTCATTTTGTATGCGCCAGCGAATTCAGAGCCCATGAGCCCTTCTTCGTGCGTGATTACGAAGCTCTGCTCTATCAGTTCGGGGAGGTTGTTCTGGAGCACATGTGCCAATACAGTCACTGCCTCCTTGTCTAAGTTGTGCGTGGGCTCGTCGAGCACGAGCATGCTCATGTTCGGCGTGAGGACTGTCGCGAGCGATATCCTGAAGGTGAGCGCGAGGCACGCCCTTTCCCCTCCACTCACTAATTCCGCAGACCTCCACATGCTGTCGTAAATCTCGAATTCGTAGCCCTTCCCGTCAGCTGCGAGGCGCAGCCCCTTGTAATCTTCATATGGATAGACGATGGGCCATATACTGCTCATCGTGGTGTTTATCGCCTCTATCACTTCCCTCCTCAGCCCGGACTGGGTCTCGAGCAGCGCATTCTTGTATATCGAAAGCTCTTCTTCCAACTTCAGCAGTGCGCCTATCTCCTTCTCCAGCGCTTCCATTTCTGCCCTTTCCGATGAGACAAGGGCGAGCAGTTCGGCCTCGCTTTTCAACTGCGAAACCATCGCATCTGCCTGCGAGGAAAGACGTTCGAGTTCGAGCCGCTTTTCCTCTACCTCCTTCCGCGCATTCTCGAATTCCACCTCACTGAACCCAAGCGCTGCGAGTTCTGATTCGCATTTCCCGAGCAGCGTTTCCATCTGCACAAGTTTGTTTTTTCTGAGCAGCAGCTCCTCTGCTTCCCTGCATTCGGCTGCTGCCTGCTGGTAAGCATCAGCCGACTTCTCCACTCTCTGCCTTTCCGCATCCAGCGCCTCCTGGGTCTTGGACAATTGTACGCGCAGCAGCGCAAGGGATTTTGAAATTTCCCTGTACTGTGCCGCATTTTCTCCGAGCAGGCGCTGCCTCTGCACTATCGTTTCTGCAGCGCGCATTTTTTTCCCGAGCTGCGCACAATAGGCGCTTTTTTCTTCCTTCAGCAGCAAAGCAGCTTCCATCTCGCTTTTTTTCCGCTTTATCTCGTCCTTATATTCGGCAAGCACGTGCACAATCCCTTCTCTCGTGAGCCCGGTTCTGCACAGCGGGCATTTTGAAAGGTCAGGAGAAAGGTTGCGCGACGCCTCCTCTAATTTTTTTATTTCCGAGGAAAGGGACTGGCAGAGCGCTGCCTGCTTCAGGGCTTCGCACTCCGCGCCATGCATTTCAGCAGCCGCCTCTTCAGGTTTTTTTCCCGCAAGCAGGCGCCCGAGCTCCTTTTCCGCGTTTTCCAGCTCGGATTTCGCATTTGCCGCTGTCTCGAGGCGGCTTTCGAGCGCGCCTGCTTCTTTCGAGAGCAGGTTCTGCCCTGCCTCGAACCCTTCGAACGCCTTTTTCTCTGTTGCGAGCGCCTTTTCAGCATCCGCCTTTTTCTTCCTTGCATCGTCCACAAACCGCTCGCTTATTTTCTCCCAGTCCTTTCCCGAGAGCTCTTCCTTCAGCTGTTCTATCGCTCCCTTTGCCCTTGCCATGTCCTGCCTGTGTGCATCCATCTTCTTTTTTTTCGCTTTCAATTCGAGAAACATCGAATCCGCGGTGCAACAGAGCGCCCTGGTTTTTTCCAGCGCGCCCGAAAGCGACTTTCTCTTCTGCTCGTATCTGGCGCATTTGCCCGCTGCCTCCTTTTCCTTTACTCTTATCTCTTCTAATTTATCTCTGCTGAACCTTGCCTCAAGTGCGAGCCGGAAATTCCTGGTTTTGTTTATGAGAGTAACAGCGTTCGAGCGCGCGGCCTCGAACCTTATCAGCCCAAGGAGTTCATCCATCTCCACCTTCCTTTTCGCAGGATCCAGGGTGAGAAAATGGTCTATGTTGTTCTGCTCTGAATATATCGCGCGGCTGAACAGATCGTAATCGATCTGAAGGATATGCTCCACGTATCTCGTTACCGCGGTCTGGCCTTTTTCCACGAGCTTTCCTTCTGACCCCTTCCGCAATTCGGCATCGCTCGCGATTTTGTTTTTTGTTTTTTTTATTTCGCGCATCACTTCGTATTTTTCCCCTTTCCACTCCAGCCTTAATTTTACCCTCGCAAAGTCCCTCTCGTGCCTCATTATCTCCCCGAAGGAGAGCTTGCGGTGCTCGAGCGCGGGAAAAGTACCGAAAAGGGCGAAACTTATCGCGTCCAGCACCGATGATTTTCCGGAGCCCATTATCCCCACAAGAAGGTTCGTACCTTTGCGGAACTCAAGGGTAGTGGATTCGTGGGATCTCCAATTCTCCAAATTTATGGAAGTTAACATTCATTTCGCCTTTTCAGAATAACGCTTAAGCTGGGGTGGATCAGGATGCCGGTTCTCCGATAATATTGAGGCGAGCATAAGCAGTCGCTGTTATATGGATGGAAAAAATTAAAACCAGAAGTTATTTGCCCGCGAGCGTCTTCCTGTAGTCCTCCATGAACATCTGTATTCCTTTGTCAGTGAGCTGGTGCCTGTACATTTCCGCAAACACTTTCGCAGGGATGGTCGCTATGTGCGCTCCTATTTTAGCTGCCTCCTCAACGTGCGCGATGCTCCGAACCGATGCGACTATGACTTCTGTCCTGAACCCGTAGTTTTTGTAAATCTGGACTATGTCCCTTACCACGTCCATCCCTTTCTGCCCTGCGTCGTCCAGTCGGCCTACGAAAGGAGAAACATAACCTGCACCTGCTTTCGCGGCAAGAAGCGCCTGGGATGCGGAGAATACGAGAGTAACGTTAGTCTTAATTCCATTATTCTCCAGGATGCGCGCTGCCTTGAGTCCTTCCTCGCCCATCGGCACTTTCACCACAGCATTGGGAGCCCATTCCGCGAACTCCTCGCCGTCCCTTACCATCTGCTCAGCGCTCTCCCCAACCCCTTCCACGCTCAGCGGCCCCTTCATCACATTCGCGATTTCCTGAATCACCGCCTTGTGCTCGCGGCCCTCCTTCATAATCAGAGTGGGATTGGTGGTAACGCCGTCGCACATCCCGAGTTCGACTGCCTTTTTTATCGCATCCGCGTTCGCCGAATCAATAAAGAATTTCATGGTATCACCTGACGTTTTTCAAAAGAAGTTACTGCCAAATCGATACTGCTACTCCCAGGTTCGAACATGCTTCTGCTATCCCCTGCGATAACTTTGGAAATGCCCATCCAGACCATCAATTGATTATTCTGACTTACGGCTGATAAAAATTTATCTTTTGTAATAAGCAACCGCTTCCTTCGCTGTTTCGCAAATCCCCTGCGCATCCAGTTTGTATTTCCCCATCAGCTCAAGCGCCTCCCCTGATTCCGCGAACCGATCGTAAATACCGTGCCTTTTCAAAGGGGTGCCGGAATCTTCGGCAATAACTTCCGCAACCGCGCTTCCTAGGCCTCCGCTGATCTGGTGCTCCTCGACTGAAACGGCAAGCCCGCACTTTTTCGAGTATTTGATTATGCTCTCACGATCCATGGGCTTTATCGTATGCACGTTTATCACTGCTGCGTTTATCCCGTCCTTTTCAAGCATTTCAGCTGCCCTCAGGGACTGATAAACCTCAACGCCGCACGCGAAAATCGCAACATCCTTTCCATCCCTCAAAACATTCGCCTTCCCGATTTCAAACGGCGTTTTTTCAGTAGTGAAGCCTGGAAGCTTTTCCCTTCCAGTGCGCACATAGCACGGTCCCTTCAGCGCATGCGCCGCATGCAGGGCTTTTTTCGCCTCCCAGAAATCAGCAGGAACAAGCACGCTCATGTTCGGAAGGGCGCGCATCATCGCAATGTCCTCCAAAATCTGATGGGAAGCACCGTCAGGGCCTACGGTAATGCCGGTATGCGAGCCGTGCACGATCACTTTCGAATCATTGTAGCATACCGAGACCCTTATCTGGTCGAAATTCCTTCCAGGACTGAACGCGCCAAACGCGGAAATTACCGCGGTTTTTCCGCAAGCGGCAATTCCAGAGGCAACGGAGGCCATGTTCTGCTCAGCAATGCCTACTTGTACAAATCGTTCCGGGAATTTCTCGGCGAACCAGTGGGCTCTGCTGGACTCGGCAACATCGGCAGTCAAAACCCATAAATCAGGATCTTTTTCTCCTAATTCCAGGAGCATCTTCCCAAACCCATCTCTTGTCGCCGCCGGCTTTCCGTTCAGATCCAGGTGCATTTCCGGGTTGAGCATAACATCACGGTTTCATGTTTCGGGTTTTCGGTTTCGTCATATTCCGTCCTCTATTTTTTTCCTGTGCTCGAGAAGGACTTCCATTGCCTTCTCTCTTTCTTCCTTGTCCGGCACCTTGCCATGCCACTCGGTAAGGAATTCCATGAAAGGGATCCCTTTTCCCGGAACGGTGTTCGCGATTATCATCGTTGGCTTTTCCGAAACCTTACTTTGTTCGCACGCATCTATTATTTCCCTGATGATGTGACCGTCTATTTCAATTACTCTCCATCCGAAATCCCGATACTTCTGGGCAAGCGGCTCGAGCGGCATGACCTCTTCGGTAAAGCCGTCTATCTGTATCTTGTTCCTGTCCATAATGGCGGTGAGGTTGCCCAATTTGTATTTTGCCGCGAGCATCACTGCCTCCCAGTTCTGGCCCTCCTGCTGCTCGCCGTCGCTCACCATGCAATAGACGCGCCATTTCCTGTTTTCTGCCTTGCTCACTATTGCCATGCCCACTGCTTGGGAAAGCCCCTGTGCAAGCGGCCCTGAGGAATTTTCTATTCCTGGCAGGGAACCGCGGTGTGGGTGCCCCTGAAGACGGGAGCCCAGTTTCCTTAGACTCATGAGTTCCTCTTTCGGAAAATAGCCCGCGTTCGCAAGGGCAGCATAGTATACCGGGCACACGTGGCCGTTGGATAGCACGAACCGGTCGCGCCCTTCCCATTCGGGATTCTGCGGATCGTGTTCGAGAACGCTGAAGTAGAGGACTGTGAAGATGTCAGCAAGCCCGAGTGAGCCGGCAGAATGGCCGCTCTTCGCCTCGTGCAGCATTTTTATCACGTCCTGCCTTATCGCGTTTGCCATGAGCTTGAACTCTTTCATGTCTGTGATTTTAGCTTTCATGCGCACCACTTATGCTTCTTTTCAGTTTGCCTATCGCCTTACTTATGTTTCCCGAACCGAATATCGCGCTCGCTGCCACGATCCTGTTCCCGCCTGCTTTTACTGCTGAAGCAGCGGTTTCGCCGTTTATCCCTCCATCCACTTCGATGGCGAGTTTCGGGAATTTCTTTCTCAGGAGCGATATTTTCTCCTCGGTCTCTTTTATATATTTCTGTCCCGAGAAGCCGGGGTGCACTGACATTATCAGGATGCGTTCTGCATCTTTTATGTAAGGAATTATTTTCGCCAGGGATGTTTCAGGGTTTATCGCCAGCCCGAGCTTTCCGCCTGCCTTTTCAACAGCTTTTTTTATTTCCTCCCAGTTCCAGTTTACTGTCTCAATGTGGACAAGGTGAAGGTGCGCGCCTTTCACTTCCTTTATCCATTTCTCCGGCTTGCGCACCATCCAGTGGAATTCGTACTTCAGATTTTTTGGAAGATGGCTGAGTTCTTCAAGCCCTATCGTGAGATTCGGGACGAACTTGTTGTCCATCACGTCTATGTGAATAGTCCTTGCGTACGGGCTTACCTTGTTCACGCAGTCAAGAAGGGCCTCTTTTGTTTTTACGAGCACAGCGGGGATTATTTCCGCCCTTTGAGTTTTCAAATTGGTAGTGTTCATAATCCCACCGAATTAGCAATGAAATGTTAGTGGAATAAAGTATAAAAACCTATATAAATCGCGGATTGCAAAAATAATTCCGTGATGACGGAAGTGATCACTGAGCGAAAGCGATGACGAGAGACGTGCGGACTGAGTATCGGATAAATGAAAATTTGGACTATCCGATAATATAAATAATTTTCTTACAAGAGCTTAGAATATCGGATAAATACATTTTTAAACTATCCGATACATGATGGACTTATGCCAATAGATGAGAAGTTATATGAACGTATATTGAAAAAGAGGGAAGAATTGGATAAATTACGGCCATTCAAAAGAGGTGCACTGCTTAGGCTTCAAGAGAGCTTCCGTGTCTCAATGACGTATAACTCAAACGCAATAGAAGGCAACTCACTCTCGCTCAGTGAAACAAAACTAGTTCTTGAAGAAGGAGTGACTATTGGCGGTAAAAGTCTTAAGGAACATCTTGAAGTCACTAATCATGCGAAAGCTATTGATTTCATTGAAACTTTAGTTAGTAAATCAGGCATTACTGAAGGAGATGTACTGAACCTGCATGCAATAATTCTTGACAGAATCGATCCGGAAAGTGCTGGATTCTATAGGCGTTCCACAGTGCGTATTAGCGGCACAGACTACACACCCCCCAATGCTGCCAAGGTGCCTCGGCTCATGCAAGAAGTCTATACGCTATTGAACATTAAAGGTGAACCGATTGAAGCCGCTGCAATAATCCATCAGAAGTTTGTTGATGTTCATCCTTTCATCGATGGAAATGGGAGGACTGCCCGGCTATTGATGAATTTATATTTAATGCGTAATGGTTATCCCCCTATAATCATTCTTAAGGCGGAGAGAAAGAAGTACATACGAACGATTATTCAAAACCAAGTTGAAAAAAATCCTGTTCCTTTTATAAATTTTGTTGCAAAGGCAGCGGAAAGATCCCTGGATATCTATCTTGACTCGCTTGGCCCAGAATCAAAAGAATATTTAACACTTGCAGAAGCTGCCAAAATTAGCAAAAATAAATATGGTGAAGAATATCTTAGTTTGCTTGCACGTACTGGCAAAATCGGGGCGATTAAGTTCGGCAGGAATTGGAAAATAACAAAAGAAGCATTAGAGGAATATGAACTGGAACATAAGGTGTAGCTCAGGTTACTCAATTCGAGCCTGGCGTGCGGTCTGAGTAGAATTCGTTAGCCTGATAAACATAAGGAATTAGGCAAAAGTCGAGGAGCGGTTAGGCAACCGCCTATTTTTCGTTGTTTTCCAGCATTTTACTGGCCAGACGCGGAAATGACCCGTGTTTGTTGAAATCGTCTTTTGCCGTGTTGCTTTCACTGGGAAATTTACGCGGAAGTCGCGGGCAGC
>JBGFRX010000008.1:0-61191 GCA_041694885.1 Microcaldota archaeon
AACCGCCTAAATTTTCTCCAATACCTTGGTCTCGTTCTGGCCCGCGGTAAGCTTGTTTATCTTATCATAGAATTCGCCCTGCGCTCCTGCGGGGATCTCTACAACTACAATGAGGGAGCCGTCGTTCGCCCAGTGCTCCTTCTGCATTCCCCACGACTTGAAGGTTCCGTAGGAGCGGTGTGCGTATTCTGGAGGAATCTTCACTGCTATTCTTAATTTCTCGAATTTCAAAGGAATTATCGCTCTTATTTCCTTCAGAATGTCGGAAAGCTGATCGCGCGCGTCTCTGAACGGATCGATGCGGATTCTCGCCTTTTCGAGTGCCTCCTCTATCCTCGTCTGCGTGTGCGGCGCATTCGTCCTTGGGTCTATCGTCTCCTTCATGAGAATTGCTACTATTTGCCTGTATTTCTCCTCTGTTTTTTTCCTTTTCTGCTCAGTAGTGAGCTGGAGGTTTCCCTTCTTTAGGATCGTCTCGAGTACCTTCATCAAATCTGTGGTGCCAAACGCCTTCTGCACGTCCTGTGATTTCGCCTTCTCGGCTTTCTTCGCGTCCGAGTATATCTCCTCCACAACAAAGATGTTTTTCGTATCCGGCTTCCTACCCTCCTTGTACATGTTGGCCATTTCCGGATCAACATAAACCTCGAACACCTTACCTTCTATCGTAATGTCGGCTATTATTGCCTTGTCGAGAGTAGTCATCCCATCATCCACTCGTTTTTTCACGTATTAGCCCTTTAAATTTTTCCAAACCACCAAAAAACCGGAAGCAGTTATTATTTATAAAATTGCGTGTGTAAATATATCCAAAAAGAGGAGATGTTTTGCATGATTACAGAAAAGCAGCTTGAGCCATTAAAGCAGGGCATTTATAAGGTGAAGGAGCGGAGGGCAGGCCCGCTCATGGAAAATTACACCTCTGCTTCACTCGAGTATTTTTCCGGCATGCTGATGAACCGTATGTACAAGGTGCGCGAATCCGCGTTTTCAGCAATCGCGAGGCGGCTTAACAATGGAAGCAATGATATGGAGAGGAGAGCAGCGCTCTTTGCAGTGGAAAATGCGTTTTCAAAAGGAATAGACCCTTCACTTCTGCTGCCTGTAATAGAAACTCTTATCTCTTCCGGCGACCAGGAAACGAGTAAGGCAGCTGCTTCCTTGCTGCGGAATTACGCGCTCAAAACGTATGGAGTGGATATCACATCGAATTGGAAGGAGCTCGGGAATGCGATTTCCGGAAAATATACGGAGAAGGAAATTCCAGCCGGAGTTCCTGCGTTGTTCCAAAAAACATTCTGCGAACTTGCTCCGAATTCGCTAAAACCGTTTTTGGAACTGAATGAAAGCGAATTTCTGGAAAGGGTGCAGGAAGGAAGAAAAATAATACGGTTGCAGTTCCAGGGAAGCGAAGAAGTGATTGTTCCTGAATATAAACCGGTTCTCCAATTGGGATATGTTGCGCTTGGAGAAAATGCCCCGAACGTTTCCATATATGCCCAAGCGGCAGGGGTGCCTGCGACAATTGGTTGCAAAGCGAATGAAATAGCGCCTCTGGAATATGCTCCGCGAACCTTTTCTGCAGAGGCGATAGGCAAAACGCTGGAAAAAACAAGGAAAGGGAGGAAGGTGCTGAGAACGCCTTACGAAAAAGGCAGGGGAATTATATGGATTGGTTGCGGACTGCAACCCTCCCTTCTTGGTCATTCTCCGTCTGCTGCGAATATCATTCCGGTTGCGAAAGCAGAATACCTTCCGATTTGGGCGGGAAAGAATGTGGAGGCGAATGAGGTTGGGGAAAGATGCGAACGCGGAATTGGTATGATGCCCCATTATCCACGGCTGCGGCTCGTTTACGATGCGCGTGGAAAAGAAATGGAGGATAAAGGGACGAATACGAAAATAAAAATGCCATGCAAGTTCAGGGAAATAGGAAAAAAGATTGCGATTGGGATTGCCGCGTGCTTCTTGCTCACATTTTCCATAATTATGGCTACTGCAAGGCAGACGTCTTCTTCGAAGGCAGAGGACTTCTCGCAGTTCAGTCAAAAGTCTGCGTATTTTGCACGAGTGAAGGCGCCTGAACCTGCTCCTGTTACAGATGCGAACAAAAATGCTGAAGAGAACCAAAAGGAAACTCAGCGCACAGCAGAGACAAAAGTGCCGACTTATGCTCCAAGGGAATACGTGCAATATGCTGAAGACAGCGCAAAGCAGCACGGTGTCGACCCTGAGCTCGTAAAGGCGATAATAAAGGCCGAATCGAACTGGGACAGTTCCGCGATTTCAAAAAAGGGCGCAGAGGGCCTTATGCAGCTCATGCCAAACACTGCAGATGAGCTTGGCGTTGAGAACCCGCGCAAGCCGAAGGAAAGCATAGACGGGGGGACGAGATACATGCGCAAGTTGCTGGACCGTTTTGACGACGACGTGGAACTTGCGCTTGTTGCCTACAATTGGGGGCTGGAAAATGCAAAGAAATATGCGAAAGGTGAAACCGGGCTTCCGGCCGAAACGAAACAATATCTGGGAAAAATCAGGAAGGATTACGATTTTTAGCCTGGAAATTGGGTTTAAAAACATTTGTTAGTATTATCTTCTAATTTAATCCGCCAGGACTACTCATCGCGAACGCGAACAGAGTAGGAGGAACGATTTATATGGACAAAAAAAAGATATCAGATGCACTGGGCAAGGCGCTCGAAGACAAGGGAAAGAGGAAATTCAGGCAGAGTGTCGAATTAATATTCAACTTCAGGAGCGTTGATTTCTCGAAAACGGAGAATCGCCTCAATTTGGACATAGTGCTACCGAAAGGAAAGGGAGAGAAGGCGCCGAAGATTGCGGTAGTGGGCGATGAAGGGATTGCGAATGAGGCGAAAAAGGCGGGAGCTGACCTCATAATTCTTCCTGCGGAAATTCCGGCGTACGCTGTGAAGGAGAAGCTTTCGATGCTTGCGAAAGACTATTCTCTGCTCGCACAGCCCAACCAGATGGCTACGATAGCCAAAAATCTCGGGCAGTATCTTGGTCCGAGGGGAAAGCTCCCTAAACCCATTGTAGAGAATGTACGCGAGGCAGTTGAAAAGGCAAAGAAAAGCGTACGCATAGCATCCAAGGGAAAATACCTCCCCACTGCGCAGGCGTTCATAGGAACAGAGGACATGTCCCAGGAGGACCTTGTGGAAAACGCGGAAGCGGTCTACGAGGCTGTGAAGGTGAAAATCCCGGAAGGAAACATAAAGTCGCTGTACACTAAAACGACTATGGGTAAGGCGATAAAAATCGGATGAGTGATGATTATGAAAGCGAATGAAACGAAAGGTTCTGGAACCAGAATGAAAAAAGGGAAGGAAAGGGCTGCGATTGCAAGGAAAAAGCAGGAGGTGAGCGAACTCTCCGCGAAGATAAGGGAATACTCCACTGTTGCGCTCCTCAACCTCCACAACCTCCCTGACAACCTGCTCCAGGCATCGAAGAAGCGGCTTAGGGAGGCGGATGGAACTTTTGTAAAGGTGTCCAAGTTAACTGTGCTCAGGAAAGTGCTGGAGAATGCAGGGCTCAGTGTGCAAGCAGGAAAGATAACGAACCCTTCTGCGTTGCTGCTCACGAATCAGAGCCCCTATGCGCTCACTTCATTTTTCATGAAGAACAGGAAGAAAGTCGCTGCCAAGGCAGGGCATGCAGCACCGTTCGAGATAATGGTGCCTGCAGGAGACACTGACCTTCCTCCGGGGCCTGCGCTTTCCGAGCTGAAGAACGCGGGGTTCAATGTAATGATAAAAGCGGGAAAGATAGCGATAAACAAGGATTCCATAGTGGTGAAGGAGGGCGAGACTATAACTGCCGGAAAAGCAAAGGCACTTCAGATGCTCGGAATACTTCCATTCGAAGTTGGAGCAAAGATGGTTTTCGCATACGACGGCAAATACACATATGGGCCGGAGCTACTCTCTTTTGACGACGAAAAGTTCAGGCAGGAGCTCGCACAGTCCGCGAGGGATGCGATGAACGTTTCAATAAATGCCAGCTATTACTCTTCCAGCTCGATATGGCAGCTTCTCACCTCTGCGATAAGGCAGGGGATGGCCATATCAGGCTTGAACAGGCAATGAAACTGGGACAGAAAACCACAATATACGGTGATGAAATGACGAAAGTGGATCCATATTTGCATGCGGTGCTGCTCCTCCATGGAGCAGGAAAAGAAGTGAGCGAGGACTCTATCGTCTTAGTGCTCAAATCAGTAGGCGCTGAGGCGGACGGAGCGAAGGCGAAAATGCTTGCAGAGGCAGTGAAGGGAGTGAACTTCGAGGACCTCCTCAAGAACGCCATGGCTGCTGCACCTGCGGCAGGGGCTCCTGCAGAGGCAAAGAAAGAGGAGAAGAAAGAGGAGGACATTGTGAAGAAAGAGGAGCAGGCTGCGGAAGGCCTTGCGAATCTCTTCGGTTAGTTTTTCTTTTTTCCTTTATTCTATTATTTAAAAGTCATTGCGAATCGGCTAAGCGCGGATGAGCAGCGCGAATGTCGGAACTATTATTGCCGCCATCATTATCGTCCTTTCTACATTCAGCCGTATGGTGATATAGCCAATAAGCGAAGCAATGACGAAGACTACGACTCCTGCGAAGTCGTTGAGAAGGAAAACGATTAGGAGAAGGTAGGCGGCAAGCACCTTGTTGAATTCGGAAAAGTCGATTTTCGCGAGTAGGGAAATTTTTTTTCTGAAGAAATAGACCATGAGCCCGGAAATCCCTATTCCGAGAAGGAAATAGAGCAGGAGCGCCTGCATGTTCGCCCCTATGTCCAGCACCTGGCCCAAGTTCACTATCACTCCATGTCTCGCCTTTTCTATGCTCGCGCTGCTCGCGAAAGCGAAAATGAACTGGCCCACGTTTATCGCAGCTATTGTCGCGAGGTAATTCTTGCTCTCAAACGCGATGAATATTGAGACGAGTGCAGCGACCTGTCCAGCAGAGCTTATTGCAGGAATGAGGTTCGCAAGCCCTCCAAGAAGCGTTCCGAGAAGGGCGTATTTCAAAATTTCGAAATCCGGATTCATCTCCCTCTGCTTCAGAATATCCGATTTCCTGTAATGGAGTATCGCGCCCATCGCGAAGAAGCCGGAGAATAGGGGGAGAAAAACGTCCGGCATGTCCACGTTCAGCGCAAAAATTCCGAGAACACCGGCAAGAAGGAAAATCAATGCGGAGCGCAGCGGATTTATGGTTCTCAGCACGAGGAGCGCTGAGGCGAGGATAAGAAGATGGGCGAGCCAGGGCCTGATGGAAGAATAAGCAAACGGATAGAACCACATTGCGAAAGGAATGAGAAACACGGCGACAACCGATGCGACGAGCGCGGAGACGACCATTGTCTTCAGCGCAAGTATACCTTCGCCTTCCCTGACCATCCGTTGCCCGGGAAGAACGGAAACCGTTGTCCTTTCGTCAGGTATCCCAAAAAAAATCGAAGGGATGTAGGAAAAGACGGTGTGGCCCGCATAGATGGAAACGAGCAGCACCGCTTTTTTTTCGTATCCGATGTCCTGGAGAATCATGATCGCTGAAATCATGTTCGGGTGTATGCCTGGAATGAGGCCACTCAGCGCACCTATGCATACCCCCAGGACGAAGAACAGGATGAGATCAAACATAAATGTGAATGATTCGACTTAGGTACATCTTAAGTAAGGAGGTTTTAAATCGTTTATTCGATAGTAAGTAACACTGCTTATCAGGTGGTTTTCATGAAAATGAAACAGGTAAGTGAAGCAATCTGGGAAATAGAAAAAGAGGGGACGATGAAGGTTCCTGCATGGATATTCGGGACGCAGAAAGTGATGGAAAAGATGAAGAGAGACAGGACGCTCATGCAGCTGCAAAACGTGGCCTCGCTGGAAGGGATAGTGGAGCGCGCGATGGTGATGCCGGATGGGCATGAAGGATATGGATTTCCAATAGGGGGGGTTGCGGCTTTTGATGCTGAAGAGGGGATTGTTTCGCCCGGCGGAATTGGTTATGACATCAACTGCACCGACGGTGAAACAAAAGTATTGCTTGAACATGGTGCATACGTAAAAATAAAAGAAATGGAAAATGATGTTGGCGCAAGCCGCACGAAATTTGCCGACTTAAATGATTTTTCATTATCTAATGCAAATGTAATGCTTTTCATGAAGCGCCCTGAAAAGCAATGCATTTACGAGATAACGACAAAAACCGGAAAATTGCTGCGAGTTACAGGCGACCACCCCGTTTATTCGAAAGCCGGCATGATAAAAACAGAAAAAATCAGCGTTGGCGATTCCATAGCCGTCTCAGCATATGAAGGCGTCCAATACAGGAAACCGGATGACGAGGTTATCCTGGATGAAACAACTATGGGGAATGCCATCATGTCGAAGAGAAAATCTGCGGGCGGCAATGCGTTGCCCCAAATATTGAATGATCTCAGGAAGCGCGTTTTCTTCCCCCTCAGGTATTCCAGCGTCCAGCTGCCCTACTTAGCAAAAATTCTGGGTTACGTCTTCGGAGATGGTTCTATTTCGTTCATAAAAGGCAAAAAAGGCATCGTATGGTTCTATGGCAGGGAAAACGACCTTGAAAAGATACGCGCCGATATAGAAAAAACCGGGTTCAAACCTTCTAAAATTTACAAACGCCTGCGGGCCCATAAGGTCGCAACCCACTATAAAAATTATGAGTTTATGCACGTAGAATGCAGCTTTAATGTAAAGTCATCAGCATTTGCGCATCTTCTTGTTGCTCTCGGGGCTCCATCAGGCCTCAAGACGACCCAGAAATATGGATTGCCACAATGGTTGTTCAAGGCGCCATTGTGGATAAAACGATTATTTCTGGCAGCTTTCTTCGGCGCCGAGTTGTCAGCGCCAGCCACGCCCAACAAATACAATTTTTATTCTCCGGCCCTCGGAATGAACAAACTTGAGGTGCTGGAGCCTAATGCAGTTGCTTTCCTGGAGCAGATCAAACGGCTTCTGAAAGAGTTTGATATCGCGACGGGCCCAATCGCAAAGGTCACAGGCTATGGATTAAATGGAAAAAATGGAACGACTTGCGGTTATAGAATCCAAATATCGTCAAACCCTGAGAATCTCCTGAAGTTCTTTGAAAATGTCTCGTATGAGTATCATTCGGAAAAGTTCCGGAATGCATGCCTGGCAGCTAACTATATCCGGCTGAAAGAAAGGGTGAACGCAGAACGTGCGCGTGTTCGCGAATTAGCGGTTGCGATGTATTCTGATGGAAAAAGCGCCAGCGAAATAAGGTTCGAACCTGAAGGCATTCATACTTCTGCGCAGCTCATAAAACACTCTCTTTGGTCAGATTTCAGGGAAACTCCGAGGGTTGCATTTAATTTCATGTCGTTTGCAGAATACCGGGACAAATTCGCATTAGGGAACGGAGGACTCGCTTGGGACGAAGTTGAAGATGTACACCAGGTACCTTTTGACGATTTCGTTTATGACATCACGATTGAAGATAACAATCACAACTTCATCGCGAACGGAATCGTGGTTTCAAATTGCGGCGTCCGCCTCGTTCGCACCGGTCTGACTGTCGAGCAGGTCAAGCCAAAAATAAAGCAACTGGCGGACAAATTGTTCGTGAATGTTCCTTCAGGAGTAGGTAGCGAGGGCAAATTACGGCTTTCGCACGAGGAACTGGACAAGGTAGCGCGCGAAGGAACGGAATGGGCCATTGAAAAGAGCTACGGGTGGAAGGAAGATCTCGAAAGAACGGAAGAATATGGAAGGATGGAAGGCGCAGATCCCTCGAAAGTGACTCCTACTGCAAAAGCCAGAGGGAAATCCCAACTCGGGACTTTAGGAGCAGGAAATCACTTTTTGGAAATACAGAAAATGGAGAAAGTGATGCACGAAAGCGCTGCGAAGGCGTTCGGGCTCGTGGAAAATGAAGTAGTGGTGATGATACACTGTGGCTCCCGCGGCTATGGGCACCAGATTTGCACGGATAATCTGGGCACGATGCTCAACCTTGCGAACAAGATGAATTTGTGGCTTCCGGACAGGGAACTCGTTTATTCGCCGATAAAGACCCAGGAGGCGCAGAATTACCTCGCAGGGATGAAGTGCGCCGTGAACTTCGCGTTTGCGAACAGGCAGATGATAATGCACTGGGTGAGGCAAACGTTCGATGAAGTGATGGGTAAAGGCACGAGCGACAACATGCATCTGGTTTATGATGTTGCGCACAACATTGCAAAGGTGGAGGAGCACGAGGTTGAGGGAAAAAGAAGGAAACTGATGGTGCACAGAAAGGGGGCGACGCGCGCATTTCCTGCTGGAAGGCCTGAGCTTCCGCCAATATATAGAAACATTGGTCAGCCGGTAATAATTCCGGGTTCGATGGGAACCGCGAGTTACGTACTTGTGGGAAATCCGAAAGGGCTCAAGGTCGCGTGGGGGACCACATGCCACGGCTCTGGAAGAGTAATGAGCAGGGGGGAGGCGATAAGGACGCACGACCCGAACAAAATCGTCAAGGAACTCGCGGACAAGGAAGGGATTTACATACGCGCTACTGACAAGAAAGTGATTTCAGAAGAGGCGCCGGACGCGTACAAGAACGTTGATGACGTGGTACAGAGCATCGCGCTTGCGGGTATTTCGGATATTGTCGCGAGGATGAAGCCGTTGGCAGTTGTGAAGGGTTAGTTTTTATTTTTTCTTCTTCAAGCATAAATGCATGAACGAGTACTGGTCCTCCCGCCTCATGTTCATCCTTGCAGCGATCGGCTCGGCTGTGGGGCTGGGGAACATATGGAGATTCTCCTACATGGCAGGGGAGTACGGCGGTGGCTCTTTCATAATTTTGTATATCCTGTCCGTGTTTTTGATCGGCCTTCCGATAATGGTTCTTGAGTTCACTGCAGGAAGGCATTTCGCAGCCCCGCTTTCCAGGGTCTTCGAAAAAATAGGAAAGAAATTCCATTACGCATCAATAATCCCGCACGCGCTTAACTTCATAGTCCTTTCCTACTACGTAGTGGTGACCAGCTGGACGCTCGCTTATTTATTCTCTTCGCTCACCGGCTTCTACAAACCGCTTGGAGAGTTCTCCCAGATGCCAATGTTTGTCATCTTCGCCCCTCTCACGCTCATCGCAATATACCTGATAACTCGCTCCAACCTGAGGGAAGGGATAGAGAAAACGAACAAAGTCCTGATGCCGCTCTTTTTCGCAATACTTGCTTTTCTTGTGGCCAACTCCCTTTCCCTACCCGGACTTGAAGATGCGATTTTCTTCTATACGTACTTCGGCAATGTTACGATTGAGACGATGGTAGCGGCTGTAACCCAGGCGCTGTTTTCGCTCAGCGTTGGGGCAGGGATAATGCTCACTTACGCATCCTACCTCAGAAAAAAGGAGAATATCGCATCTTCTGCAGCAATCGTATCATTCATGGACACAATGGTCGCTTTGTTCGCGGGAATCGCATTGTTTCCAATCGTCTTCACCTACGGTCTTAATCCTGCAGGAGGTGCGGCGCTCGCGTTTGACACCCTTCCCTTGGCTTTCATGCAGATGCCTTTCGGAAATCTGCTTATGCCGCTCTTCTTCCTGCTGCTTTTCTCAGTTGCAATTACTTCAGCGATAAGCATGGCTGAGATGATAGTCGCGGACATTTCAGCAAGAATCGGGAGAAAAAAAGCGGCGTTTTGTGTTGCCGCGTTTGTTGCGCTCGCAGCTTTGCCTTCGTGGCTCAGCTATTCTTTTCTTAATTTGAAAATCGCGGAAATGCCGGTTTTGGATTATCTGGATGGGACAATTGTGGTGACAGCCGCGCCTGCGGTTGCACTTATCATGGTCCTCGTCCTTGGATGGGGCTGGAAAAATTTCGAAGGGGAATCGGTAAAGGTGATCCCGGGAATTTTGCTGAAACCATATATCATTTTGATAAAATTCGTCATCCCGCTGGTCCTGCTCGCGCTTTCACTGGTGAAAATACTGTCGTGAAGTACAAAAAAGTTATAAATGTTCGGAGTAAAACGATTTCACGTTTGCTGCATTTCTGATAATCGGCCTTACGATAATAGTCGGCTACTTCGCGCTTTTCATAGCTGACAAATACAAGATTTCGCAGGTGCTCCTGCTGATGCTTTTCGGGTTCATCCTTGGCCCGGTGCTCAATGTAGTCCTGATGTTGGCTGGGGGAAAGGTGCTGAAAACAGCTGATTTTCGCCGTTTTTGCACAAAGGTATAAATAGTTTGGCACATTTAATTGCGCGGTGAGTAGAAATGGCAAAAAAGAAAGCCAAGAAAAAAGGAAAGAACAGGTAATTGGAGTTTTTTGCTGCGCTGGGCGCAGCTTTGTTTTTTTTGAAAAATATTCAGGGATGTGTTCGGCTCAGGAGCGATAAAGGCGGCGAAATGAATTGCAAAAAAGCAGAATGAGCTTTATTTTATGGAGGACGTGCTCGGGCTCAAAACCATAAACCTCAGATGATAGCGCCTACGTTCGCGCCTGTAATTATGCCCAAAATTTCCAATATCCTCCACCCGTTCCAGAGCAGTAAAAATAGAATTCGACTCATACTTCAAGAGTTTCCAAGGAATTCCTTGCAACTACCAGACTTTATCGGTGAACGATAAAGTTTTGGAGGTGATCTATCCGCAGGTTCCCCTACGGATACCTTGTTACGACTTAGCCCTCCTCACGCATCTTCAATTCGAACCAGGCAAGAACCTGGGCCTCATCGAAAACGCATTTGGATGACTTGACGGGCGGTGTGTGCAAGGAGCGGGGACGTATTCACCGCGGTAGTTCACCGGCGCTAACCATCCTCGAAAGGCGTGTTAAGACCGTTGATGAACCGCGATTACTAGGGATTCCACGTTCACGAGGGTGAGTTTCAACCCTCGATCCCAACCAAGACCGGATTTGAGAGATTAGCTTCGCCTTTCGGCGTTGCGACCCGTTGTTCCGGCCAATGTATGCCGCGTGTAGCCCACAGGATTCGGGCCATACTGACTTCGGTTAACTATGCTGCCCAGAATAACATTTGCGGTTTCCAGTTTTCCGTTCCCAGTTCTGAAACAGGAAACCAACTCTAAAAAACCATGCGTACCCATTCAGCATATCTATCTACCGTCGCCCACTCCTTCCTCCCATTTAACACGGGCAGTCCCTTTAGAGTGCACCCCGTCCTGAGACAGAGTTGGCAACTAAAGGCATGGGTCTCGCTCGTTGCTGGACTTAACCAGACAGTTTGTGCTCCCGCTTGGTACGGGATTCACACCACGAGCTGACGATGGCCATGCAGCACCTCTCGGCTTGTCAGGCAAGATCTTCAGTCTGGCCTTCATACTGCCGTCGCCTGTGGTGAGGTTCCTGGCGTTGTATCCAATTGAACCGTAGCTTGTGGAGTAATAAGGAATCTGATTTTCTCAATTTCGTTTTCGAAAATAATAAATCAAATACTTCTGCTTTGGTTTTGTTCGCTGCAATCGCGCATTCGATAACATATTTATTGTCGATAATAAAATCGAAATTTCATGCCTTTTGTCAAACCGCCTTTTGTTTTATCCGCGAAAATCCCAAAATTTTCGAGCCGGTTGTGTTTGAATTCCTTCTTACCTATCCACCCCTTGTGGTGCTCCCCCGCCAATTCCTTTAAGTTTCAAGCTTGCGCTCGTACTCCCCAGGCGGCTGACTTAACAACTACTCTACAGCACTTCTGCAGCTTACGCTGGAGAAACACCGAAGTCAGCATCATTTACAGCTGGGACTACTCGGGTTTTTAGTGTCCGGAGAAATTTCACTAAACGTTTTTTCTTTGACGGATGTCCAAAATGAATTATATCGTTAAATTTTCGCAACCATTCTTTAGTGTTTCTCTGGAACAAATCTAATCCGATTTGCTCCCCCAGCTTTCGTTCCTCACCGTCGGACGCGTTTTGGGAAGACGCCTTAGCAAAACTTTTTGGGCACGCACCTGAAAATCTCCAAAAAGTTTTTCGCCACTGGAAGTCCTTCTAGGCTCAACGCATTTTACCGCTACCCCAGAAGTACTTCTTCCCTCCCCCGCTCCCAAGTCCCGCAGTATCCACTGCACGCGTTAGGGTTAAGCCCCAACATTTCACAGCGGACTTACAGGACCGGCTACGAACGCTTTAGGCCCAATATTCGTGGGTACCACTCGAGGCGCTGGTATTACCGCGGCGGCTGCCACCAGTCTTGCCCACACCCTTATTCTCCTAGCTCTATAACCAGCCGTGTGACAGCTGTTTTTACACTAGGCAAAAGGCATTGGCAAAGCCAATACCACTCAGAGTTCCCTCGTCACGCTTACGCGCATTGCGAAGGTTTCGCGCCTGCTGCATCCCGTAGGACTATGGCCCTTGTCTCAGTGCCATTCTGGGGGCCACCACTCCCATGGCCCCTACGGATTATCGGCTTGGTAAGCCGTTACCTTACCAACTACCATGATCCGCCGCAGTCCCATCCTGGGGCCGTTTGCTCCGATTCACAAACGGTTTCGCCCGTCAGGCATTCCAGCGTAGACGGACTATCGCGGGTTGTCCTCAGTTTCCCAAGGTTGTCCGCGTCCCGAGGTTAGGTTGACTACGTGTTACTCAGCCGTCTGCCGCGCATCCAAGTGAATGCGCTAACTTGCATGGCTTAATCGAACTCTGATAGCAGTACCCTCCAGCAGGATCAACTGGAGTTACGAATTCAGGAAGTTATCTTTGGAATTGACAAGAGAGTTTGAATAATTCCCCTCTCTTTGGCTCTTGAAGCATGCGTCGAACCAACAAGCATTTTGGTTTCTAACCGTTCGTCCCAGTTATTCGCAGGAGCATTTCGAGATGAATCGCTTTGAAGGTTGAAAAACCATCATGATTCGATTCAGGCCGAAAAATTCGGTAAACGAGATATATGGTTATACGGATTTATAAATGTTCGTACGAGTTCAAGATTTCTCTATCTCAGTAATTTCGCGTTTAAGACGTTCCTCAACAAATCCATGTAACTTTCGCCTTTTTCGCGTGATGTCGCGAATAGCGAGACCTGCATGATATAACTCGTAATTTAGTTGAAGTATAGGATAATGACAAGGTCGTAGCCGACTATCCTAAAAAAGACGGGATAGCTGATAACGAGCGTAGATGACGTTACCAGCAGTATGCCTTCGCAAAAGCAAGTTTTTAATATCCTTTTATCGTCTATTTGTTTGTATTTTCCCGCAACTTAGAGGAACTAAACCCACCATAGCTCAAAATCCCTTTCGGAAACGAAACGGATGAGTAATGGCAGAGCGATCGGCTGTAGTTCGCTTGACCGCGATTTTTGCGGATACCGATAGGCTGCTGGTTCAACCCCGGCTGGTGGGAAACATTTTAACATATTTGGTTAAAATAGTAAGAAGAAGGCGGCCTCCTGTTTTCGGTTTTGAGTAGGCAAAATCCTGGTAATCCTGCCTCGGTGGTGTAGTGGTCAGCATTACGGCCTGTCACACGCCGCGAAATCCATTCTGAATTTTCGCTGCGGGCGATGTCGTCGACTCGGGTTCGAATCCCGACCGGGGCGAATTATGTTTTCATTTGTCATTACCGGCTCTTACGCTAATACGCGTATGAACTTATCCTCTGTTCCGGTTCGCAAAAACAGACGTGTTTCGGATTATTGGCTGAAGCCCGATGTTGAACAACATTTATATACTCAAATTACGAGAACAAATCATGCGCAGCACTGAGACCTCGTATGCGGTGATAAGGATCACAGCAGCGGCACTGATAGCGCTCATAGTGATAGTCGTAATTGCGAGCTTTGTACTCAAATAATTTCGAAAGTTAGATATATAAATTTCCATTTTGAAGGTAGAAGCATGGCAAAGGAAACAAAACCGGCGAAACGCAAAACGCTAAACGCGAAACCCGTAAAGAAAGGCCAAGGCGCATCCGAATACTTGATGGCGCTCGTCGTTGTGCTTGTGATTGCGGTGATAGTGATCGCGCTCCTCGGCGGCTTCACCCCTTTCGGCACGATGTCGCTGATGCAGCAGAGCGAGGTGTACTGGCAGAGCGCGAGCCCGTTTTCTATAGAAAACGCGCATGTAGTGAGCCAGAATTCGAGCTGATTTTCTTAGTTGATTAAATGACGGAAAGCGAACTGCTCCCCTGGACCGAGAAATACCGCCCTAAAAAACTTGACGAGGTGGCTGGCCAGGAGGAGATAATAAAATCCCTGAAGGCATTTGTGAAGGCGGGAAACATGCCGAACATGCTGTTCGCAGGGCCCCCTGGTGTGGGAAAGACCACGGCGACAATAGCGCTTGCGCACGAATTATACGGAGAGGAGATAAAGGGCAATCTTCTCGAGCTCAACGCGAGTGATGAAAGGGGGATAGATGTGGTGCGCGGGAAAATAAAGGACTTCGCGCGCAGCATCGCGATGGGTGGAGTGCAGTTCAAATTGATATTCTTAGACGAGGCGGACGCGCTCACCCCTGATGCACAGCACGCGATGAGAAGGACGATGGAGCTCTATTCGAACGTCACGAGGTTCATACTTAGCTGCAACTACTCCTCGAAGATAATAGAGCCCATACAGAGCAGGACTGCTGTCTTTAGGTTTCTCAAATTGAACGAGAAGGACGTGAGGAAGACGCTCGAGCACATAGCGAAGCGCGAAGGGCTCAGATTAGATGAAGAAGCATATTCTTCCATTTTTTACATTTCCGAAGGGGATATGAGAAGGGCTATAAACGCGCTCCAGGGCGCGGCAATCCACTCCAAGCACATAACCAATGAGCTGGTTTACAAGATTTCCTCGCGCGCTGAGCCCAAAGAGGTGCGCGAGATGATGGAATTCGCCCTCGGGGGAAAATTCATGGACGCGAGGAAGAAACTGGATTCACTAATCGTGGGCTACGGGCTTTCCGGAGAGGACATAATCCTGCAGATGTACAAGGAAGTGGACAACTTGAAGATAGAGGAAAAAAAGAAAGTCGAGCTCGTGGACAGGATAGGAGAATACAATTTCCGGCTCGTGGAAGGCGCGAACGAAAGGATACAGGTCGAAGCCCTGCTTGCCCAGCTCATGCTTTTGGGCAAATAAAACTACGGAATACCATTTTATGAGCTGTTTAGTGAATTACCAGGGGCTGAAGCCGCGTCTAGAGGAAAAAATAAGGATGGATTTCCCGCTCGCAACTCATTTTAAACGAGCAGCCGCCCGCTTACATTCTTCCCAAAAGAAATCGGCTCGAACGGCTTCCCATCTGTTTTTTTTTCTATTTCTGAAAGCAAATCATTGAATTTCATCTCCTTCTTCTCACTCTCACGTACCGTAACCGCGAGTTTTCCACCTTCCATCTCCTTATCCCCTATGACCGCGACGTAGGGACACCACTCCAGTTCAGCATTCCTTATTTTTTTTCCCAGCGTCTCTCCTGTGTCGTCCACATCAACACGCACCTTTCTTCCTTCTTTTTCCGCATTTTCGAGCAGTCCTTTCGCGAACGCGAGGTGCTTCTCCCCAATGGGAACGAGGCGCAGCTGCGTTGGAGAAAGCCAGAGCGGGAGCATCCCCTTCTTTCCTTCTCTTATGCGCATCGCCTCCTTTTCCAATAATGCGTATACTGTGCGTTCGAGGCTTCCGGAAAACGAGGTATGAAGAATGTAAGGCCGCTGCTTCTGCCCCTTTTCATCCACGTAATTTATATCGTATGTATCCGCATTCTCAACGTCTATCTGTACGGTCCCGAGCGTGCTTGCTTTGTCCATCGCGTCTATGAAATTGAACTCGAACTTCGTTATGAAGTAGGCGTAGCGCTCCTGGAACAATTCCATAAATATCGGCTTCCCTATCCTCTTCACGAGCTCAATATACCAGTCCTTGTTTTCGTTGAAGAAGTCGGTCTGCGCCCTGAACGCCACCTCTATCTCCCCGAAGCCCAAATCCCTGTTCCATTCCAATCCTTTTCCGAGCTGGTTCATGAATTCGTCCTTTGCCTGTGCTATGTTCGCAGCCATAGTGTGCATGTCAGGCATCGTGAATGCGCGCAACCGCTTGAGTCCTGCCAGTTCCCCGCCCTGCTCCCTCCTGAACGAATAGCGCGTCAGTTCGTACATCTTGAGTGGAAGCTGCTTATAGCTCATCACGGAATCATGGGAAATCAGGAACTGGCCGAAACAGGCAGCGAATCTCAGGAAGAATTTCTTCTCATCAGAGATTATTACATACTGCCTCGCAGGGAACCTATTCAGGTATTTTTTGAGCGTGGGATGCTCGAAATCGTACATTATCGGCGTCTCCACTTCGTGGGCGCCATAATTTATGCAAAAATCAGATACGGCGCGCTCCAGTATTTTTTTCATCAACCGGCCTTTGGGGTGCCATCTGAAGTTTCCGGAATCACTTCCAGGTTCGTAGCCTACGAGCCCGTGCTCTTTCATTAGTTTTATGTGCGGCGGCTCGGACTCGTAGCCCCTCACTTTTTTCGTTTCGTAGGTCGCCATCTTCTTGAGCCAGGGATAGTTGGAATAGTCGAATTTTCCCACATCGTGCAGTTCCCCTTTCAAATCCATTATGTAAAATTCGCTTTTCATCTTCTCCTCTGACTTGAGCGATGCGGAAACCACCTCTTGCACTGCTGTGGGCTGAGGGGAAACAGGAGCACCCCCTGTCTCGGATTCGGGTGCAATGTGCAATTCGCGCGATAGTTCGGAAAGCGGATGTCCCTTGCATTTGAGCGTGTATCCTTTGTACCAACCAAAAGGGGAATGGTCCGCGTTATAACCCATGGATTTGAGCTTCGCTTCGGTTTCGCGCACCACTTCGAGTGCAACAGAAGGCGAGGAGGGTTTGGAAGTGAGATGAACAAGCGGATAGACCAATACGTTCTGCACCTTCATCTCCTTCGCGACCCTGTCCACCTCCCCGGCCGCCTTTTTGGCAATCGCGTTTATGTCTTCGTCGCCTTGCTCCACTGAAGTGAAGACCACGAGCACCTCCTCGTAGCGTTTCTTCTCCAGCTTTACCTCCTCTGCGGATTTTATCGCCTTCTGCTTCGGCTCAACTTCTATATAGTCCGCGTGTATCGTTAATATTCGCACGAATTCCACCTTTTTTTGTTTTTTTCGAAAAGAACAGATTATTCTTTTGCTTCAGAATCAGCGCCGACTTGCCGGGCGGGCGCTGAAAAATAGGATTAACAAGTAGTCGCAGTTGTCGCCGCAACGGCTTCTGGCAGCACTTGCCTGCAATTCATGCTGCTATCATCGAAAACAAGATTTTTAATTAGGACTGCGAACGTTTTTCATGATAAGATTCGGCCCTGCCGGAGTTCCCATTCAGTGCGAAGGAAACAGCACAGTCGGGGGAATAGAATGCTGCAAAGTCCTCGGATTAGGCGCGATGGAAATAGAGTTCGTGTATGGAGTGAAGATGAAGGACGAAAGCGCAAGAGAAGCAGGAGAGAAAGCGAAAGAGTTGGACATTTCCATCTCCTCGCATGCGCCTTATTACGTGAACTTGTGTACTACGGATAAAGTGAAGGCGGAAAACAGCAAAAGGCACATTTTTTTGGCTGCAAAAGCAGCATTTCTCGCGAACGGGAAAATAACCGTTTTCCATCCTGGCTTTTACCAGAAATCGAATAAAGAAGAAGCGTTTCAGGCAGCGAAAAAGCGGCTTTTGGAAATAAAGGAGAAGATGGATTCAGAGAAGGTTAAATGCACCCTTGGAATGGAAACAGTGGGAAAGAAGAGCGCATTCGGAGGGTTTGAGGAGAACATGAGGATGGCGCAGGAACTGGTTTTCGTGAAGCCGGTGCTGGATTTCGCGCACTTGCACGCAAGGGGAGATTTTACAATAAAAGGTGAGGACGATTACAGAAAAATGTTCTCAATTTTGGACAAGGAGCTGCCGGGCTACACCAAAAACATCCATTGCCACTTTTCTGAGATAAATTATGGTGAAAAAGGGGAGCTGAACCACCTTGCTTTAGCCACGAACAACGAGCCGCCTTACAAGCCGCTGATGAAGGTACTGGCTGAAAATGGGATCAGGGGGACAATAATATGCGAAAGTCCGAAGCTGGATATCGATGCGCTGGTTATGCAAAAAGAATATGAAAAGAATGTGAAGAAGAAAGGCTGGAAAATCCGCTCAAACCAGAGCCAGTCGAAATCGGAATTGAACGAGACCATCTTTTTCCTCAGAGGGAACTAAAA
This sequence comes from Microcaldota archaeon, assembly GCA_041694885.1. Taxonomy (GTDB): domain Archaea; phylum Micrarchaeota; class Micrarchaeia; order Anstonellales; family Bilamarchaeaceae; genus JAHJBR01. The sequence continues at coordinate 18,228 of JBGFRX010000008.1, forward strand.
ATCAGGGGATTGACGGCAAAGCAGGTTGACCGGAGAAATCAAGCTGACTTGAATTTGCTCCTGCGAACCATGTTGCTCCAGCAGTCTTTGCAAATGAAGAGCTTTTTGGTCTTTTCGGACCTTTTCGAACTCTTTGTGCACGACTCGCACACCAGACGGTTGCAATAGTCGCACTTTTCCATCTTTGGATTCAGTTTCTTGCACCTTTCGCACGCATAAAGCATATTTATGACCTTAACCATTTGTTTTGGTTTGTTAGTTGTGCGGAACGGTTTTTAACCTAATCTTTCTTTGCCCTTAGTTTAACTCGCCTGCCATCAACCTCGAATATTTTCGAGTCCTCGTCCTTCAGGTTCTTGTACAAAACAGACGCGGCGTTCGTCTCCTTCGCAAGTGCGGAATCAAATTTCTTCACTATTGCTTCTATCTCCTTTTCCGCATCCACTTCGAGCAGGATTTTGTCCTTTTCCACGAGCGCAAGCTCCTTGCGCAATTGCTGCACCCTTCTTTTCACCTCGTTGTAAACACCTTCCTCGTAAAGCTCCTCATCCAATTTCTTATTCACGAAGACCTTTCCGCCTTCGAATTCCTCCGGCTCGTATTCGCCTTCGGGTTCGCGTTCCACTATAAGGATTTCCTTTGCATTAAGAAGCCGCCTCACTATTCCAGAGAGTTCGTTGATGGTATTCTTCACTTCATCCGAAGGTGCCTTCACGCGCACCTCCCTTATTGGCCAGCGCAGCTTTATCCCGCTGCGCTGCCTCGCCTCGAGCGCATGTGTGACTATTTCCGAAGCAAGCGTCATCCTTTTCTCCAGCGCGGTGTTTATCTCCGCCTCCCTGAACACCTCGAGCCCGAGGAACGCAACGCTCTCCTCCTTCTCGTGCTTCCTGAAGAACTGCTGGTATGCGTGCTCGCTTATGAACGGCGAAACCACGGAAAACATCTTGAGCAATGCAAGCGTTGAAGAGTATATCGCGAAAAAAGCTCCCTCAGCATTCTCGCCTTTTCCTATCCTGTCCTTGGCTATCTTCATGTAGAACCGGCTCAAATCCTCAACAAGGAACCTCCTGAGTGCCCTTACCCCAAGGTTCGGCACGTACGATTCGAACGCCTTGTGGTATTCCTTGAGTGTGCTGTTCAGCCGCGAAAGCAGCCACTTGTCCTCGATCTCCAGTTCCGCCTTCTCTATCTTTATTTTGGGATAGAATCTTTCGAGGAAAAGCCCCATGTTGAACAAAATCCCAAGGTCGCCGTTCGCCTCCCTGAGTTCGTTCCAGTTGAACTTCAGTTCATCCCACGGCATATTGCTTATGCCCCAGAGCCGGAATCCGTCAGCGCCGTATTTCCCTACGATCTCCTCTATGGGGACAAAATTCCCAAGCGACTTGCTCATCTTCTCCCCTTTCTCGTCCACGAAAAATCCGTGCATCATCAGGCGTTTGTATGGTATTTTGTCGTAGCGCAGCAGCCCTGAACCCAAAAGGGAATAGAACCAGCCCCTTACCTGGTCCTGTCCTTCCAGAATGAAGTCCGCGCGCTCCCCATATTTTTCCTTTTCCTTCTCACTCGTGCTCGCCCATACCGCGTTCCCGGAGTCAAACCATACGTCCAATACATCCTTGACTCTTTCCATTTTCCCTCCGCATTTGCATTCGAAAATAATCTCGTCCACATACGGCCGGTGGAGCTCCTTAAAGCCATTACGCTGCTTCTTTCCAGCTTCATTCACTGCTTTCCGGTTTCCAGCAGTAGATGTTTCGACCATGTCCTCGGCATTCGCCGGGGAAAACAGATCCTCCTTTGAGCCAATTACCTTTATTTCCGCGCACTTCGCACACTTCCATATAGGAAGCGGGATGCCCCAGTACCTTTGCCTGCTTATGCACCAGTCAGGCGCCTGGGAAACGAATTCCCTGAACCTTTCCTTTGCGAATTCCGGGTGCCACTCCACGGTCTCTATCTCAGAAAGCATCTTTTCCTTCAATTTAGAAACAGAAATGAACCACTGATCAGTTGCGCGGAATATCAAAGGGGTTTTGCACCTCCAGCAGTGCGGGTAGCGGTGCTTTATCCGCTCCTCATGCACCAGCATCCCCCTTTCCCTGAGCAGCGCGATTATGTCCTTGTTCGCTGCGCGCACGTTCTTCCCTTCCAGTTCGCCTGCTTCCGAAGTGTAAACTCCTGCTTCGTCCACAGGGTTGAAGACCTCAAGTTCGTTTTTCTTTCCCACGAGAAAATCTTCCTGTCCATGGCCCGGAGCGCAGTGCACTATTCCGGTTCCGTTCTCCAATGAAACATATTCGTCGCTCAGTACTACCTTCCTTTCCGCCTTCTTTTTCACCAAGTCCTGAAAAGGGTGCTCATAGTGCACCCCATCCATTTTCTTCCCTGAAAATTCCTCGAGTATTGCAGCGCTTTTCCCCACGAGCGCGAGCACATGGTCCAGCCGCTCCTTCGCAGTTATCCATACGTCATCGTCGATCTTCGCCTTAACATAGGAGAACTTCGGGTTGACCATCGCAGCCATGTTAGCAGCGAGCGTCCACGGAGTGGTAGTCCAAATAACAAAATACTCGTTTTCTTTCCCCTTCACCCTGAATTTCACATATATGCTCGGGTCCGTCTCTTCCCCGTACTCGAGCTCATAATTCGCCATGGTGGTTTCGCACCTGTAGCAGCAGGGGAGCACGTAGATGCCTTCGTGCATGAGCCCTTTTTCGTGCGCCATCCTGATGGTCTTCCAACTCGCTTCTATGTAATCGTCTTTATAGGTTATGTAAGGCGTCTCCCAATCCATCCACACTCCCAGTTGCTTGAACTGGCCGGTCATGATTTCCATATATCGATCTGCGAACGCCTTGCATTTTTCCACGAATTCCCCTATTCCTTTCTCCTCGATCTCCTGCTTCTTTTTTATCCCGAGCTCCTGCTCCACCTTCACCTCTATGGGAAGCCCGTGCGTATCGTATCCAGGCTGGCAGCGCACGTCGAACCCACGCATGCGCCAATACCTGCACACTACGTCCTTGAGCGTCTTGTTCCATGCGGTTCCAGGATGGATGTGTCCTGTTGCATAAGGGGGCCCGTCGCAAAAGTAATACGGTTCGTTCTTCGCGTTCCTCTCCTTTGCCTTCTCGTATATCCTGTGCTTTTCGAAGAATTCGAGCATCTCCTTCTCTATCTTCCTGTGATCGTATATCATGCCTGCACCTGACTTGTTTATTTTTTCGCTGCCTCAGTTCCTACTGTTCCCTTGTTTTTGGACAGCGCCTTCCTTATCCCGAGCAGAATGAACGGAAGCAGCATCATGAGCAACGCAGCTGCGAAGATCCCGGTTGCGAAGAGGAGCGTCTTTCCGAAATACACCGCGAACGCGAAAGCAAGAAACACTGCACCTGCTGCATGCACCCCTCCCATCTTTTCAGCGAATGCAGTTCCGGCTAATGAAAGGAAAAAAAGGAAAAACGCTCCGTTCCCGAAGCCAGTGAAGAAAAGCCCGAGCGCCACTGTTGCTGACCAGAACAAAACGTAAAGCAGTTCCTTTCCTTCCATCGCAAGTCCTCAGAAAACCTTCTCTCCTGCGTACACCTTTATGCCATCTGGCAGCACCTTGAACGGCACGAGCTCGCGCGAATGGTCGGTTCCGCGCATCTTGAAAATCTCGAGCGTCCTTATGCGCCGGTCGCCCTGTTCGTGGTTGTAGAGGTTGATTATCCCGTCCATCACATAATGCTCTATGTCGAAAGTCAATTGCTCCTTCCTGGCATGGCTGGCTTCCAGCGTCATCATCACAGTGCAGTCCAGATTCCTGAGCAGGGAGAAGAACTCGAACAGCGTCTGCCTGTACTCGAGCTCGTTCGCGAACGAGAGCTTTATCATGGTCGCAGAATCAATCACTACTCTTGCAACGTCGTGGTCCGAAATCTCATCTTCAATCACTTCGGCAATCTCCTCGAGCTCGAGTTTGTCCGGCTTGGTTATGAGCAGTTTTTTCGCCTTGAGCATTTGCGCCATGTCCGAGAACTGGGAAAACGTGCTTTCCATGTTCTCCTTCATTTCGTCCTCGGTCTCCTCAAGAGTCACGTAGAGCCCGTTCTCGCCCTGCTGCGCGCCCCTGTAGAGGAACTCGAACCCGAGCGAGGACTTCCCAGTTCCAGGTCCGCCATATATCGCTATGTGTTTGTTCTTCGGCATTCCGCCGTTCAGCATCTGGTCCAGCCCGGCTATTCCACTCTTTATCCGCCGTATTGCCATCATATTCACCGCTTTCCCTAAAATTATCCTCGTAAGAGTTTATTTATCCTCGTGAACTTATTTAAACCTGCTTTCCCCATTCGCACCAAACAGCAGGAGTAGCATACCTTTAAATATGTGTTCGTTTAAGTATAAACAGGTGATTAAATATGAAAACAATCGCGACTGAGCATATCAAAGGGCATATAACCGCAATAAAGCGCGGCAACCCGATCAAAGAAGCCGGTTCAGGTTTATGCGTATTGAGCAAAGACCAGTTTGCAAAGATTACCGGAATGAAAAATCTTACCATGTACAAGAACAAGGGTGAGAGCATCTTCGTAGCCGGTCCGGAAGTGAAGGTGCCCAATACGGATACCCCATATGAGATCGTCTATTTCATAGAAAAAGACAGAAAGAAAGGCAACGAACAGTAACCTATTTATTCCGATTTTTTTCTAATCTTTTCATGAAAACCACATCAAGCAAAGCACAAATTCTGGACAAGCTGCGCGAGATAATAGACCCGGAACTGGGGATAAACATTGTGGATTTGGGGCTCATTTACGAGGTTAAAATAGAAAAGGTGGCGCAGGAAAAAAAGGTTCCCGGTTTATGGTCGCGGGTTTTGAAAACTGCAGGAGTAAAGCATGTGGAGATAAAGATGACCCTGACTTCCATTGGCTGCCCGCTCGCCGGGTTTTTCGCGATGCAGGTCGAGGAGAAGATAAAGGAAATGAAAGGAGTGAAGGACGTGCACGTTCATATAATCTGGGATCCTCCCTGGACTCCGGAGAGAATGAGCGAAAAAGCGCGGAAAACATTAGGCATGGCTTAAGGCCTCATAAAAGACCAAACCATTGATCCGTTGCCGATGTCAGTAAATTTTTTTACTTTCCTCATCTCCTGCTCCAACATAGCAAGGAACCGGAGCGAGGGATGGGCAACAGAACTTATCTCGTCCAGAATTTTCAGAGCCGTATGATTTATCCTTTTGACCTTTTTGAGCGTGAATGCGTCGCTATCGCACTTATTAGCGATGCTCACGATCACCCCAATGTTCTCAAGCAAACGCGAGCGACTCAGGCGCCTGCTTTTTCTGATCGGATCCACAATGTACGATGAGCTGATGCTGACACTGCACGTTTTGAGCTGGCGTTTGAACATGGAAATCGTGCGCTCTTTTTCTATTTCAGAAATCTCAATTTCTGGCATGCCAATCTTGCCCTTGAATCTAGGGAGAGTTTGGGAAAGTCGATTGCCCGAGCGAGCAGATGGGTAGCACGTCTTGGCCTGCATAAATTTTATGGAATACTCGCGGGATTTGTGGGGATATAGTGCCATATTGCTGTAATATCCATAACCTTTTTAAAATAAACACATAGACTCAAAATTCCGAACGGAATAATTTTTACACCGGTTATTTTAAACGCTTTCTGCGGAGCGGGTATGGGGTTGATTACATGGCGAAAAGATACATCACATCAGAATCCGTAACCGAAGGCCATCCGGACAAGATTTGCGACCAGGTCAGCGACGCGATTTTGGACGAACTTCTCAGGCAGGATGCAAACTCTCGCGTTGCAGTGGAGACGATGACCACGACAGGAGTTATGATATGTGCAGGCGAAGTCACCACCAAGGGTTATGCGGATGTGCAGAAAATCGCGCGGAACACTTTGAAGGAAATCGGCTATACAGACCCGGAATACGGGATCGACTGGCAGGATGCAGCTGTGCTTGTTTCCATACACGAGCAAAGCCCGGACATAGCGATGGGTGTGGACGAAGAGAAAGGAAAAGAGCAGGGTGCAGGCGACCAGGGGATGATGTACGGATACGCGTGCACCGAGACACCCGAACTCATGCCCCTCCCAATAGTCCTTGCGCACAAATTGACGATGAAACTTGCAGAGGTGAGAAAAAACGGAACGCTCCCTTATTTGGGTCCGGACGGCAAATCGCAGATCTCTGTGGAATACGAGAACGGGAAGCCGCTCAGGGCAAGCGATATCGTGATTGCTGCTCAGCACAGGGAAAAAGTCGGCGAGGAAACAGTGAGGAAGGACGTGCTTGAGCAAGTGATAAAGCCGGTGTGCAGGAAATGGTTCGATTCGGAAACAATGGTGCACATAAACGCCACCGGAAAATTCGTAATCGGAGGTCCGCAGGGCGACACAGGAGTTACTGGGAGGAAGATAATGGTAGACACCTATGGAGGCGTGGGAAGGCATGGGGGAGGCGCTTTTTCCGGAAAAGACGCGAGCAAAGTTGACAGGAGCGGCGCCTATGCGGTGCGCTGGGTCGCCAAAAACATAGTCGCAGCAGGGCTTGCCGAGAAGTGCGAGGTCGAGGTTTCATATTGCATAGGCATTGCACAGCCCACTTCGATAAACGTGGATACATTTGGAACAGGAAAAATCCCAGACGAGAAAATAGCGGAAATAGTGAAAAAGAATTTCAAATTAACTCCGAAATGGATAATAAATGCACTGAAACTCAAAAGACCCATTTACAAAAAAACTGCTGCTTACGGCCATTTCGGAAGGGACGACCCGGACTTCACATGGGAAAGAACAGATATGGCCACTTTGCTGAAAAAGGAGGCAAACGAATAATTTATGATTTTGCGTATGCTATTTTGGTATTACCACATTTGACAACATAGTTAGGGCATTACACATCCGAAAACAATGCAGGATAGTCGCTCCTGAATTTCCTCAGAATCATTTCCGCAACCTCCCTTATTTGCGGATGCGCCTTTATCTCTGTCCTCAATTTGAAGAAATGCCTCCACTCCCGGATATTCATGGTGATGCATATTTCCGTCTTGAGGGAATTCGGCAGCACTGCTCTCGCTTCTTCCGCTTTCCAGCCCTTTCTTATCATTTCCTTGTAGGTTGCTGCTGCCGTTTCCATGCTTTTCTTCCACCATAAGTAATTTTCAGAGTCCTTTTGGAGGAAATTCGGCTTCACTACCCACACCTTGCTTTTGAACTTCTCGGTCGCGTAATTGCAGTACCGCGTTGATTCCTGAGTGTAGGACGCAATGCGGTGCCTCACGATTTCGTGCGAAACTCCACGATCGCAGACAACCTTCACAGTTATGGAGCCGTGCTCGACCACGCTTTCGTGCCCAAGCTGGATTATTTTTTTTACAAATGCCTCTGCAGAGCCCTCTCTTATGTTTCCTTCTGCCTTGTAAGCGGTTTTGCCGCACAACTCTATCTTCTTCAGAAGTTCCTCGTAAGCAGGAGGGAAAACAAGCTCTATAGAAGACCTTACAATGACAAGATTGTCCGTTTCTTCCGCAATTTTGCATTCCATAAAAAGCACAAGAAGAAAATTGCGAGAAAAAAATTAAAAATGAATCGGGGAGAAGAACACAGTATGCTTGAATTGTGCAACTTCTGCAAAAAAAGGAGCAATCCGGAATTTCTTGTCTGCGAAAATGAAAGATGCTTCATCTGCAGGGGCGCATCCGCAAGACTTGAAAAAATGATTGAGGAAGCGGCTGCGAAAATGCCCAAACAGTGGAAATCGTTCGCAATAAGCACCGAAATTCCGCGCGAAATTCCGGCTCGCGAAGAGATGGTTTGGGACTATGGATTGGGCGAGTCAGTGAAGAACGCTTTCAACAAAAGAGCCGTGAATGCCCTCGTGGAAAAAACAGGGATGGATTACGACGTTATAAAAGGCGATGGAAAGGTGATTTTTGACTTTGCTAAAAATGAAGTGAGGGTTGAAAACGCGGACCTGTTCATTTTCGGGAGATACAAAAAATTCCGCACGGATTTGGCGCAGACGAAATGGACATGCAAAAAATGCGATGGAAAAGGTTGCGAGGAATGCGATTTCGAAGGAGTGAAATACCAATCAGTGGAGGCGATAATCGGGAAATGCGCGAAGGAAATTTACCGTGCGAAGGACGCCGAGCTGCACTCTTCAGGAAGGGAGGATGTGGATGCGCTCAACTTAGCCGGCAGACCGTTCATTTTGGAACTGAGGAAACCGGCAAAAGGGAAAATGGATTTGAAATTGCTCGGGGAAAAGGTGAACGGGACGAATGAGGGCGTGGAAATAAGCGATTTGAAATACGTTTCGAATTCCGAAGTTGCTTTAATTTCTGATTCGCATTTCGATAAGGCGTACGAGGCAGACATCGAAGTGGAAAGCGGGATGCAAAACACCGAACCGGAAGCGTCAGAGCACGTGCCGGAAAACCCTCTGCCGCTTTCACTTGAAATCGCGATAAACAAACTTCGGGGCGCTGTGCTCCATCAGCGCACCCCTCACAGGGTGAAGCACAGGAGGAGCGACATTGTGAGGAAAAGGAAAATTCTGGATTTGAAAATTGTTCAGGGTGAGGAGAGAGCTGAAATGCGGAATGCGAAACTGTACATTTTAGCAGAAGCAGGAACGTACATAAAAGAATTCATAAGCGGAGACGAGGGAAGAACCAGACCAAGCGTTTCGGAAGTTCTGGGAAGAAAAGCAAAGTGTATAAAGCTCTCCGTTGTTGAAATACACGACGACTTCCTTATGGATATGTTAAGATAGGGCAGCAAAGACAATGAAAGGATAAACGATGTTCGAGAATTTCCTTCTGGAAAGGCCTGCCATTGCAGGCGAGGCAGTACGCATTGCAGTTGCGATAATAGGTACTGCAATAGCCTCGTGGTACGATGTGAGGAACAATAGAAACGTGCCCAACAATCTTCTTTATGCGTTCCTCGGGCTGGCGTTCCTCTCAAACATAATATTCTACCAGGAAAACATAACAGTATACTCACTTTCCGTAGCAGCAATCGTATTCGCATTAGGCTATTTATTTTACAAAGTTGGATACATAGGGGGTGCTGATGTGTATGTGCTCGCCTCAATTGCACTGCTCATTCCAGCAGTCCCATCGTACATCCCAACGCTGCTCAATTTCCCACCAGTGCTTTCAGTAATAATCACCTCAGGCGTCTTCTTTGCATTGTATTTCCTCTGGTTCATAATAACCACGATAGCTCTCAAGAACATAAAAGGAAAGTTCGAGTACCTCCTTCTGATTCCCATATATGCAGTACTTCTGTATTTCCTCCTATCGAGCGGTGTCTTCGGATTCGCATACATAATCGCGGTGAGCACCCTCCTTCTCGCCTCGATAATTTTCATGGTTTACAAAGAGAAGGTCGTTGCAGCGATGGCGCGCAAAGTACCGCTCTCAAAAGTGGACGAGGAGGATGTTGCTGTGCCCGAACTAATGCCCGCACTCGCGAAAAAATACAAAATAAAACGGCTGCTCGAAGAAAACGAGCTCAAGCGGCTCAAAAAGGAAGGAGTGAAGGAGATTTACGTTTACAAAGAGCTCCCTCCATTCCTTCCATTCGTGCTCGCAGGGCTGCTGATAACCGTCGTAGTAGGAGACATCCTCACCTATTCGCTGCGGATGTAGGAAACGGGACGTTGGGATCATATGGTAATGGGGCGATAGAATGAAAATCTATACACATATGGGGGACAATGGAGAAACAACCGTAATAGGCGGAAAGCGGCTCGCAAAGGACGATGCAATGATAGAGGCGTGCGGCCAGATAGACGAGCTGAATTCGGTAATCGGGATCGTAATCGCATTTTCAGACGATGCCGAACTTAGGGAGATGCTTAGCGGGATACAGCGCACCCTTTTCGTGATTGGTGCAGATATAGCGACTCCCATGGGTGAGAAGATAGCGATTCCGCGGTTTTCGCCGAGCAAGGTCTCGGACATGGAAGCACTGATAGACAAGATGGAGCAGGACCTGCCAAAAATAGAGAGCTTCGTACTTCCCGGAGGAAGCAGGACCGCTTCGCTCATGCATCTTGCGCGCACCGTATGCAGGAAAGCAGAAAGAAGGATGGTTGCGCTGAACAGGCACGAAAAAGTGAACGAAGCCATTCTCAGTTATTTGAACCGTCTGGGCGACCTCCTTTTCGTGCTTGCGAGAACGATAAACTACAGGAAAAAAGTTCCTGAAACGCTTTGGAGATAGGGCGTGGGATTTGGATGCAACTGTGGATGATAGAGTACCCCGTAGCGTTCATAGGCCTTTTCATGGCAGTGCTTGTCACGCTCATTTACCTGCGCAACTTAGGCGCAATCTCATTGCAGAAGAAGCGGAAATCCAGTTGGGAGCCGGAAGTTAGCGTGCTCATACCTGCGTTCAACGAATCAGAATACATCGCGAAATGCATCGAGTCGGCGCTCGCACTTGATTACCCAAGGAAAAAACTGGAGATAATAGTGCTCGACGACGGTTCAACCGATAACACAGGAGAAATCGCGGAAAGATATGCGAAAGAAAACGTGAAGGTGATCAGGAAGAAGAACAGCGGAAAAGCCGACTCCCTCAACCAGGGCATAAGGATCGCGAAAGGCGAGCTCATTGCAACCCTTGACGCTGATTCCTACGTGCAGCAGTACAGCTTGAGGAAGATGCTTGCGTATTTCGATTCGAAGCGTGTTGCAGCAGTTGCATCTGCGGTGAAAATAAGAGAGGCCAGGAACATAATAGAGGAAGTGCAGCGTATAGAATACCTTTATGCACTCTTTTCAAGGAAAATAATCAATTTCATAAACTCAGTACAGGTCACTCCTGGTCCGTTCAGCATCTTCAGGAAAGAAGCACTGGTCTTGGTGGGCGGCTTCGACACCAAGAGTTTGGTGGAGGACCAGGAGATAGCGCTCCGGCTGCAGAAAAGCGGATATGTAATAAACAGCTCCACGGATAGCGATGTTTACACGGAAATACCGCACAATTTTTTCGAACTCATGAAGCAGAGGACAAGATGGCAGCGCGGCGGGTTCTGGAATTCCGTGAAGTACTTGGACATGATAGGGCCGAAATACGGGGATCTGGGCATGGTGGTGCTTCCATTCAGCATTTTTGGGTACGTGATACTGGTCACAGGAGTGCTGCTCTTCACCTATTACCTTGTAAAGAGGTCTCCGTACGAGGAATTTTTAGGCGCCGAAACCCTGCTCCTCAATCTGGGGCCGCTCCATATCCTCGTGTTCGTATGGATCCTTATTGCGATGTTCTGGTTCTTTTTCGGTATCAGGAACATGTTCGAGCGCGAGAAGCTCGGTCCTGGTTCGGTAGTTATTTATCTTTTGCTCTACCCAATACTAACAACGATATTCTGGTTCTCCGCTGCCTATGTTGAAATAAAGAACGGCGGACGATTTGACTGGTGACAGCATGCCTGATAATAGTCAGAGGAAAGTAAGCGTTTTGCTTTATCTCACAGCGCTCCTGATAAGTGCGATAATCTTCTCCGCAGGGATATTTCTCGGCAAGGTGCTCGAGCGCGGAAACCTCGACTCTCTTTCTTCTACTGCTGATTCGACAATACTGCAGACCAGTTCGCTCAAAGTGCTCTACCTTGTAGGAGATGCGGTGGAATTTTGCCCAGTTTTTTTGGACGAACTTTCAATAATAGACAAGGAGACGGAGGAGCTGGGCTACAAGCTCACCTATCTGGAGGAAACAAAAGGGATAACTGATCTCGAGCTGAAAAAGAAGTATTTCATGCTCGAGGCGAACGCATACCTTCTCTCGCAGAAGGTGATAGGAAAATGCGGGGCATCGTATTCTACAGTTCTCTTCATGTATTCCAATTCGAACTGCACAGGATGCAAGGAGCAGGGGGCAGAGCTTCTTGCGGTGAAAAAGCAGCTCGGGGAAAAAGTGAGGATTTATTCGTTTGACGGGGATATAGGAAGCCCCATCGCGGATGCGTTCAAGAAAAAATATGGAATTACAGTTTATCCTTCGATAGTAATAAACGGGAACAGCACTTTGTCCGGATTCAGGAGCAAAGACGAAATACTCAACATCTTTGGCTAATCCTTTTTCTTCTTTCTCTTCTCCCATTCCTCCCTTATTTTTCTTTTCAGAAACCGTAGAAAGCTGGTGAAAAAGCCCGGATTCTCCTTAATTCTGAACTTCATGTGCGGAGGCGGCTTTATTCCTTCATCGCTCCACTGCCTCCTCTCCTGCTGGAAGCACAGTTCACAGAACTTATAGTCAGCAACGATATAGACAACATCGAGGTCTTCCCTGCACCTGTCACACGCATAATCATGATTTTTCTGCCCTACTCCTCCACCTGCGCCACTATCCGGAGGGGTTCCGCCTTCCACATATGAGCTTCCCCTGCTTTCACCAGATCCTCCGCTCCCCTGTGAATCGTCCTCTTCTGCACCTGGTTGCCTCTTTTCCCCAGCAGCGCCTTTCTCCCGTTCGCGCTCTCCCATTTTTTCTTCCACATCTTTCTCCTCATCTCTCAGGTCCTGTATGCAGTATGGACAATAGGTCTGACCTCTCCACTGTTGGAGCTCGACTTTCGGGAGGTACATGCGGCAGCGCCAGCACTGCTCGTTGTAGATGTAGAAATGGCACGACTCACAATACATTCCAGTGCTTATCTCTCTTCCGCAGCGCGAGCAGTTGGGCATGCATTAACTTATTCCAAAGTGGGTTTTAAACCTCGCTTTTTTATTTTTTCATGCACATGTTCGAGCACGAGAAGCAAGCCCCAAAACGCAAAAACGCCGGATTACATAAAATCGGTTATTCCCATCTGCTTTATCTTATCGTCCTCGAAAATGTTCGCAATCTCCTTCTCAATCAGATCGAGACGCTGCTTGAGGTAGGGCGGAAGCTCGTACTCGATAGCCATTTTTCTCGAAATCTCCAGATATTTCTCTATTCCGCTCTTGTTTATGGTTAGCAAAAGGTTCCCTCCGCACTTGAGGCATTTGCCCACGAGCGGAGGTCTTCTATATATCTCATTACATCCGGTGCACCTGAACGTCTGCTTCGAGAACGAGCGCAGATTTCCATAAAGATCAGGAATGAAATGGCTCAGTATGAGTCGTTCTGCACTATCCTTCACGTCCACTGCCGAAAGTCGTTTCTCCAAGTTGAACTGCAAGTTTACCTTTTCAGGGATGGATTTGAGCGACAGGTATGCAGTTCGCAGGGGTCCATCATCCACTCTCGCGGTATCGTGAGTAAGACCGAGCTGGTCGTACTGCTCCGGAGTTCCGAGCGTATCCTTCACTATCTTTATTTTCACATCACCTGCAGGAGCGAATTTTTCCGCTGCGTGATAGAGCTCGAGCGGATAGGAAAAGACCATCTCCACGTTGTGCGCCTCGTCATCTACTTCTTTCGGGTCTATAATGGTGGAAACGGTTATGGGCGCATCCATGGTCCCTCCACGCATCTCAGAAAGATAGTGCTTGGAGAAGTTGAGCAGCGCATCCAGCAGAAGCATTATCGCGTCTTCGTCGCCATCGCAGTTCCTTCGGCGCGCCGTATGCAGGTAGGGATGACCGAAACCCACATTTGCCTTCGTGAACCCTACAAGGCGTACGAGAACCCCGCTGCTCGTGTGCGGGGAAAGCCCTATGAAGAGCTGGCCAAGAAGATCCTCTTTCTTTTCGATTTTATAGAATGGGGGAAGGCCGTAGAGCCCCACGAGCATGTCGTCTATGAATTTCGTCGCGCGCATAAAATATTCTGCCCCATAATCAGAGATTATCAGATCCTGGGGCTTGAGCGGGACTATCTGCTTTTCGCTTTCGAGCAATCTGCCCAAATAATCGTTTTTATATCCGAACTCCCGGAGCTTTTCCACGCTCACTTCTATTTCCTCCGGCTTGAAATGGCTGAGCGGCATGTTCGTTGCGTCGAACCTGCACGTTCCGTCCCTAAACACATACACATTGTGCTTTGCGCGGAAGAGCCCCTTTTCGAGCCTCTCAGGGATTTTCCCAGCTCCTGCAAGCCCCTTAACCCCCTTTATGTCTTCAGGGAGGAAGCCGAACTGCTTCTTAAGCCCTTCCACCAAATTCACCAGGTTAATTGCGCGCTTGTCGTAGGGAAGCGCAGGCGCGCAGTGCTCTATCTGGCCCGGCGCAAGGAATTTTCCGCATTTTGGACACACGTTCTGCACAACTGTTTTTGCATTGCATATCTCGCATTTCCTGTACTGCGTGATGTTGCGGCAGTTTGGGCACACCAACCGCGCAAGTTCCAAATACACCATCCTTTCCCCTTCCTTTCCACGCACTGTCCTGTAGAGTTTGAGGAGCGAGCGGTTCTTGGGCGAGCCGGTTGGAAAGAGCACATTCACGTTCCCCTCCATCGCCCTTTCCTTCGCCTTTTCCGGTCTTCCCATCCTTGCACCTATGTACGTGGGCGCCTTGGGTTTTATCTCCACTCCGGAAATTTCATTCACCAACTCGAGTGCCTTTTTCCCCTCTCCATAAACCGCTTCCAATTTTTGCGCTGAAATTCCCTTTTCGGAAATCTCGAGGCCGAGCGAGACAAAAAGCGAATAAGCATCATTTCCATTAAGGAATATTTTTCCATCAGCAGCAGTGTGTTCCACCCCCAATTCCTCAAGAATTTCCTTTTCAGAAGAGGAAGGAAGGGCGAGCATGCGGATTTCCCCTCCGTCGAAGGAAGGCACGCCCTGCGCAAGCCATTGCGCAAGTGAACGCACCTGCTGCGCATTCACGTCGTGCCAGAAATAAACGTAATCCGGATGGAGCGGAATGGAACAATTCCTGGAAAAACTGAACGCATCCTTTGCACCATCGAATTTCCTGGGCTGGACATTTTTCGCCTTGCATTCCTCCACCCACCATTCCTCGCACCATGCTGAAGGCACAAGGGGATGGCCAGATTTGAGGAAATCCCCGTAGGTTACGAGCATGTCTCCGAGAAAAAGTATTTTTCCGACTTGAGACCGGAGTCCCTTTGCCTGCTCCGAGCTGCGCACCTTGATCACACTTCCGTTTTTAAGCCGAACGAGTGGCGGCTCCAGAGAGTCGCAACCGGAAAGCACAGCGCCTTTCCCAGGCCGCTCTATCTTCACGTGCGTCCCAACTGCAGTGAAATCGTCCAGAAGGATCATCGCTGCCGGATGGATGTTCTTAGCCATTATCCCATTTGTCCTGCTTTTCCCGTACCTCAACCGGAAGCCGCCTTTCAGCGAAGGATAAGCGAAAACAGGTCTGCCTGCAACAAGCCCCTCAAGGTAAGTAAAATCCGGCTTTATTTCAACAGTCGCCTCCTTCCTCTTTATTTTGATAAGTTTTTCGAGCCAGTCCCACCCGAGCCCGAATTTCCTGGAGATTTTGTACACCTTGGCCGCTTTCTGCGCTATGCCCTCGCACATCACCAATGGAATTCCTCCGCGCACGCGGTTGGTCTCCACTCTTGGCAAATCCCGGTATACAGATACCTCTGCATCTTCAGTAGGATCCCCATCTATGCACACCGGGCAGTTCTTTGCTATCCATTTCACGTCTTCGTCAGGCGGCTTGTACTGAAGATGGGAGGCGCGCGCCTCGTACACGTTCACTTCTTCCGCATATCGCTCTATTTCGCCGTCAGTAGCTCTGTAATCCCCTATTTTCGCGACCTTTCTCGCGTAATCCGCGAGCGCAACTGCAAGAGCTGCAACAGTACCTCCTGCGCTCCTTATCGGCCCTGTGAAATAGACCGCCACATAGTTTGTACTGTCAGGATTGATTCTTATTTTTATCCTGGAAATACCTTCTGTGGGAGCAACAAGCATCCCTTCCGTTAGTACGCCTACGCCTGTGCGCACCGCCTGTTCTATCTTCTTTTCAGTCGCACCAGCTATTATCCCGCCTCCTGCGATTTTCGCCGCAAGCTGGAAAGCAATTTCCTCGCGGGTAATTCCTTGCGCTTCCATTTCCCAGATTTTCTTCGCGATTCCGGGCGGACCTACGAGTGCCTCAACCCTCGATGCAACGTCCTTTGCAATCTTTATTTCCACTTCGTCAGCAGGATCAAACCCCTGTTTCCTTGCTTCGCTCGCAAACGCAAACGCCCTCTCCAACCCTGACTTGAGGGAGTCGAGGTATTGCTGGTATTCGTCGCTCGCCGCATTAGTCATGTTTTCACTTCATTTTCTCAATGGCTATCAGCTGCCTTTGCTGAAATCCACAGTCCTGTACGTGCTCGTCTTCATTTCCAATATACCCACAATCCCAGGAGTTGGTACGTGACCCTGCTCTGCCTGATAGTCGGTCCTGTCCTGGAAGGTGCTGGAATTTATCAGATGGGTTTTCCTGTATTCCATGTACCCGTGCTTGTGCACATGGCCCACGTGCAACACGTCCGGCTCCTCCTCTATAAGAAGGTAGTCCACACGTTCAGGGACTATGAGGTTTCCACCATAAATCGGCGAGAGGTGCCTTCTTTTCAGGTATTCGCGCGAGACCTTCTCAGGAGTATTGTAGGAAAGCCCAGGAACTCCGGAAATCATGGAATCCATCGAAGTGCCATGGTAAACTACGTGCCTTATTCCCTCTATGGCGAGCACAGAAGGGTTGCCCACCTTTATTACGTCGCTTTTTACCAGCGTATCGTCCAGTGCTGGCATTGGTTCTGCCCTTCTCACTGCGTCGTGGTTTCCGGGCGCGACTATAATTTCAATATAATCAGGAAGCATCTCCGCGAAATTGTCGAAAATCTCGTACTGCTTGTATACATCCTTTATCATGAGGTCCTTTTCCTGGTTCGGGTAAATCCCTATGCCATCCACTATGTCGCCAGCGATGATGACGTATTTCACCTTTCCCGCGAGCGCGTTTTCCCCTCCCTTCAGGTTGAGCCAGTCCACGAACCGCTCGAACTGTTTGTTGAGGAAATGCCGCGAACCAAAATGCGTGTCTGAAATGTACGCGCATGCAATATCCTTTTCGCTCGTCTTCCTGTCGCGCGCAACAGCCATCTCAGGCCATTCCAGATCATCCACAATTATGAATGGCTCGAGCACTTTGCCTGTGATGGAAATAATGTCATCCTTCATTATGTGCTTCGCTTTTTCGTACACCTTCTCGCTTTTCCGCGAGACCACTGCCTTGAACTGTCCTTCAAGGTCTTCGATTTCGAGAAGTATGCTTCCCGCCTTCGTGTCGCGTTTCCCAAACACCATCGCTATTACGCGCACATTCCTGTTCATCTCCCTCTTTATGTCCGAAAGCCGCGAAGTCGGGTATCTGGAAGGCGCTGAAAGGAGCCGGCTCATGCGCTGGAACCTGTTGCGGAAGAACGCGATAAAATCATCCACGCTTCCGGTTGTGCGCGACTTTCCAGTAACGTCAAACTGGTGAATGAGCTTCACATCAGGGGCGTATTCTGCAGCAGGAGGCCTTTCTCTGCTTCGTATTACTTCGACTTTTTGCTCAGAAGAAATCCGTTTCACAGCATCCTCGACATCCCCCTTAGAGATGAAGGGCTTTTGGAGGGAGAGTAATTCGCAGATAAGTTCTTCGCCCGCGTTCTGAAGCAATGGCTCGGCTTCAAGTGCAATGCGCACTCCTTTTTCCCGGAATTTTTCGAGCACACGAACCCCACTCCAAAATCAGTGCTTTACTGCCTCAAGCGCGCTTATTATGGCCCATATCTGGGTTCTCGCGTGCGCGGGCATGTTAACGTCTTCGCTCACCGGCTCTATTAGGTAAATCGCAGCTCCGACCCTCACTATCACGTCCTCATTTCCGCGCAGCCGCATCTTCGCGTCAGCCAACGCTTTCCTTATGTTTTTCGGAACCGAGCTGTCCTCAAGAACCGCGTCAATCATTTCAATTACTGGCTGGATTTTGCTTTCCACCGCACCACCTTTGCAAGAATTTGAATCGTGCTGAAGATATTTTGCAGGGAAAGTATATAAAAAGGTCGCATCTAAAATGTTGTATTATCCCGAAATAAGGGTTTTTTTGAACGCGCGGACTTCCCGAAGGCAGATACGGGCGTGCAGCAAAACTTTCCGCGCACCTCGTAATGTTTTAAAACCGCGCCTGCTTAATCAATTCGGTGATGTTTATGGCTCCGAAGAAAAAGGCGAAAAAGGAAACGCCAGCAGCTGCGAAAAAGGCAGCTTTGGCTTCACTCCCTTCGTCTGCGAAAGCGATAGAGAGCGACAGCAACCTCATGGCAGCTGTTGCAGAGTTCTTTTCACTCACAGTAGTTGTGCCCATTCTTCTTTACCTGATAAAGAAAGAGGATAAGCACGTGAAGTTCCACTCGCTCCAATCCACGATTCTGGGCGTCGCGTGCCACATAATCGCTACGCCGTTCTGGTTATTTGGGTTCGTAATCTGGTTCCCGATACTGTGCGTGCTCTTCATCTACTTGCTGTTTGCAGTTATTGCGCTCTACACGGCCTACAAGGCGTATCAGGGAAAGACGTACGAACTGCCATTCATCGGGGGCTTTGCAATGAAGTACATATAGGTTTTCCCTTCTTTTCAATTTTTCCTTTTTCGATTTCATTTTATTCCTTTTCCTTCTTACCCATATCTGATACAAATGCAGTTTTACAATTCGCTCAGCAGGAAAGTTGAGAAGTTCGAGCCACTGGAGCAGGGAAAAGTAAAGATGTACGTGTGCGGCCTCACGCCCTACGATCACACACACCTCGGTCATGCGCGCACCTATGTTGCGTTCGATATGATAAAGAGATTCCTCCTCCTGAATAATTACGAAATTTTCCATATCCAGAACATAACCGACGTGGACGACAAGATAATAAGGAAGGCTAAAGAAAGCAATACAAATCCCCGCGAACTCGCTGAAAAATTCCATTCCGAGGCAATGGAATTGTTCAGGAAACTGCACATTCTCAACGCGGACGTTTACCCCAAAGTGACTGAGCACATACCGGACATAGTCGCGTTGATAAAAAAGATAATGGAAAACGAATGCGCTTACGAAACGGAAACAGGCGTATATTTCGAAGTGAAAAAATTCAACAACTACGGATTCCTCTCAGGCCAGAAATTGGATGAGATAATAGCCGGTTCGAGGAAGGAAGTGGACGAGACCAAGAAGAGTCCTGAGGACTTCGCGCTCTGGAAGAAGACGAAAGGGGAGATAATGGAATTCGGGAGCCCCTGGGGAACCGGAAGGCCTGGCTGGCACATAGAATGCTCGGCAATGGCAGGAAAATATGCAAAAACAATAGACATCCACGGCGGGGCAAGGGACCTGATTTTTCCCCACCATGAAAACGAGATTGCGCAGAGCGAGGCAGCGAGCCGCATGCCTTTCGTGAAGTGCTGGCTGCACACCGGCTTCCTCACAGTGAAAGGGGAAAAGATGAGCAAGTCACTGGGCAACTTTGTGACTTTGGGTGACGTCCTTGCTGAACACAGCCCCAATGCCGTGCGCATGTTCTTCGCGATGGCGCACTACCGCTCCCCCATTGACTACAATCCGGAGCAGATAAGGCAGGCGGAATCCATCGTGGAGCGTATATTCAACTTCATGGGCAACTTGGACGAATCGCTAATGAAAAAAGGGAAGAAAGAAGCAAAAGACGAATCGCTGTCCAATGAAATGAAGAACAAGTTCCGCAATTTCCACACATTCCTCGCAAACGACTTCAACATACCAGACGCTATCACCTACGTCTTTTCAGTGATGAAGTCAGTGAACGCCCATCTTGAAGGGGGCGGGTGCGATTACGACGCGCTCGAACTGGTGAAGAAGGAGATGGAAAAGGCCCTTTACATATTAGGGCTTGAGCGCGAAACGAAAGAATTGGACGAAAAAACAAAGGAGGAAGTGGAGCGCCTTGTTGCTCTCAGGGACGAAGCAAGAAAAAAGAAGGATTTCGCGACCTCCGATGCGATAAGGGAGCAGCTCAGGCAGCTCGGCGTGCTCCTTGAGGACGACGAGAAGACGAAGAAAACCAAGTGGAAAATCCGGTAATTCTCCCTGGTTTTTCCAATTGCTTTTTGGCGTCGAATGGAGAGTACATAAGCTTAATCAGCTGCGGCAATTCCCCCATTAGCCGCTTTTCCGTTGTCGCAGTTTGGGATGTTGTCCTTGCCCTTAGTCCCCTTCCGCCACTCTTTTTATTCCTTTTCGTGGGAAATATTACATCGCTTTTCTTGCACTTAGATAAGTCAGCAGTGGTTTTCTTTCGGGCCCCTAGCTCAGCTTGGCCAGAGCGGCGGACTCTTATTGTTTCGGGTTTCGGGTTTTGGGTTTTGAAGCCCTTTCCGGACCTGGGATATCCGTAGGTCACGAGTTCAAATCTCGTGGGGCCCGTTTCTTTTATGTTTTTCTTCCTTTCGCTTGTTTTTGGCACTGGTTTCGAGTTTTGTATCTTAGCTTTCGCCTTAGTACTTTTGGCGCATGCACAATTTCCCTTCCTTACTTTGGGGCTCATAATGCCCCCATCTGTTTTGGGCACCCGCACGTCTTTTTTAGGCAAATTCAGTTTCCTGGCGTCTTTTTCGCGTCCCATCTTTTCATCTGCCTTCTTCTTTCTTTTATTTATTTCAGGAACACATCCCGCACTCAGTCCACCCTCTCCGGTTCTGCTGCGCACATTTTGCCCAACCTTGTCGCGCCTTTTTTTCTTCCTTTTATTTAAGGGAGGCGCGCCTTTCGGGGCATTCATCCCCTTATCTTCATCAGGAGCCATTTTTTTCTCCCAAGCCCGCTTAGATTTCCCGAGCAAATCAAAATTTGTAATACCCTTGCCTTCTTTCTGCTGTTCGCAACCCCTCTTCTTTTTAGTTAATCCCGCAGCTCCGCCTCCAGAGGAATCATGCCTTCGCTCACCTGAGTCATTATTTCCAGTTCCATCCGTTTCCAAGCTCTTTCCGTGCCGGATATTGTTTTTTCCTGCGTTTCCATTACCATCATATTTTTTGGAAGGAATTTGCGAAATTTCCTTGGCTGTTTCGGCTCGGCTTGTTTTTTGGTCCGCAGTGAGCAGTGCGTCAAACGCAACAACTGCGTTGTCCCCTTCAATTCCCAAAACTCTCATTCCAAGAAGCCGGCTTATTTTTTTGTTTGCAAGCCATGCAGCCCTATTGTATTTCCTGAATTCGGGCCTCTCCTCCTCCCATTCGAAACAGTCCCCACCTACTTTTTGCTTTAATAGCGCCAGACCAGTGGCTATTTCGCTTGCTTCCCTTACATTTGGTCCACTTTCACTATCTATCATAGCAGCAGGAGCCCGGAGCTCATTCACTATCTGATCCATCGCCCTCATCGCCTCAAGATAAGCGCCGATGAACTGGAATTCGGAAAGTTCGGGCTCCCTTATCAATGCTGCAGTACTTAGTACCTTCAACTCCTCTTCTCTTGCGGTTTTGCATAGCGTAATTTTCAAGTCGAGCGCTTTCTGCTCGGAAACAGGGCAGGAGCCGCCCCCAGGTAATCGCATAAAAGAAGGAAGGTCCGACGTCCCGAATTTCGTATCATCCTGTATCTTTATTCCCTTTAAGTTTTCCGTAACTATTATTTCGTTAACGCCGAGAAAATACGCCTTTCCGCCAACCATTACGTATGGAAGACCGCTCTTCCCATGCCCAAAGTCCGTGTAAAACTGTATGTTGTCAAATTCCCTGCCTTTGAAGATTATCTTGTATACGAATTCACCTATCTGCGATTCCTTTGTCATACATTTCCCGCGTTCGTCCTCGCCAAATGCCCTTTTCACTTCGCTTTGGACAGTGCTGCCGTTTTTCGCATAAATCCAGTACACTTCCTTGTTTCCCCACCTGTCCACGAGCGGAAGCGCTATTCTGACGTAATTCCGGTCGCCGCTTCTGTCCTTTCCGATGACGTTGTTTTCCTTGTATAATTTAGCAAAAGAAAAAGACATGCGCGCTATTTTTCCGCCAAGCATTATAAATGCTCGCGCGAATTTTTCACAAAGCTTTTATTTTTTCAGTGCGCAGCGCAAAGATATGCTCTTCCTGAAGGAAAAACAAGTCGCTGCGCTCACTGTGCTCAGGGACCAGAACGCCTTGTGGCATCTCTCGAAAATAGCGAGGCAGTCTGGCACGACCTACGTGTACATAACGAAGCTGATGACCATATTGGAGAAAAAGGGGCTCGTCACGCTGGAAACAAAAGGGAAAAGGCGCATAGTGAAATTAACCGAGAAAGGGCTCAAACTCGCGGCAATGCTGGATGAATCAAAAGCCCAAATTGTCTAAATGACCCTGAGCGAGACCTTTCTTTTCACGTAATTTATCACTTTGTTGTAATTAATATAATGGACATAGGCGATTACGTCAATAGTGTAATTCCCGGGCTTTGTCTGCATGGTTCCATAGATGGTCGCGGCGAATTCTGCGCTCGCCTTCGGCTCAAGATAGCCGAGCTTTTTCTCGTAGTGTTTGCTCATGATAGTGGTATCGAAGCCCACCATGTCCCTTTTCGGCGCAAGTGCCTCAAAGGAAACAAGCTGCTTTTCTCCAGTCTCGTTCGTCAGCCGCACAATCATGTCCACTTTGTTATCCTTTTTCGCAGCAAGCCGCAGTGGAAGGAACCTTACAGACAAGCTTATCGGCCTTTCAATTTCCTTGGGCGCAGGTGCAAGCTGCGCAGGCGTCTTTTCCCTATATGTTTTGCTTTCTGTACCTAAAATTTCGTCCAATATCCCCATTTTTTCACCTTTCTCAGAATCACGTTTTCATAATATCTCAATAGCAAAAAAAGATTAAAAATACTGATTTTCAAAGTATTATTCACGGATTTATACGAAAAATGACCATATACGAAAGGTTTAAATAATAGCTCAGCCCCATCCATACCATACTCAGGCTTCTTTTGTATCTGGGGAGGAAAAACTGGTCGCCTTGCCAGCACCGAAGGGTGCTGGCCTAATTTTCCACGCCCCCAGTTTCACTTCTATCAATGCCCGTAGCTTTCCACCGCATTGAATGCCTCTTCCACGTTTTTAAAGGTGCGCTCGAACTTCTCCTGATAAATTTTGCGGATTATCAGAGACAGCTGGTTGTCCTCCCCACCTCCGAAAAAGTACTTTCCGTTCTTCCTGTCTATAAGCCCTGCTTCCTTCATCTTGAGAAGATGGTAATAGACAGATTTTTCATCCGCCTGCACATTCATCTTCGCCAGTTCGTCAATGATATCCTTTGTGCTCGGCTGCAATTTCCGTATCTGGAAATTTATCAGGCACTCGAGCACATCCAGGGAAATAGTTCTGCTCTCATTAGGGGAAATAAGGCCCAAGGAGAGCGCAATCCACCTTACGAGCGATTTTTTCGTGAGTTTCACGTCATCCGGCAGGTTCATCTCCCTGATTAAAAGTTCGCCCTTTATCAATTTGCCTTCTGGAAGCATAGCCGTATTTTTTCAGGAATTTTTATAAAGATATTTGGGCAGACACACTTTTTTAAAGATATTTACACATAGTAAGACCATGCAAAACATCCAAAAGGCCCGCATCCAAATTCCAGAAGGGAAGTGCACGTTCGGCCGCCTGCTTATGGAGCCGCACACGAATGCGAAGGCACAAACGCTCAAGTCCTTCATTCACTGCGCCCACGAATACGATCCGCAGAAATTGGCTGATGCTCTGCGCAGTGTTTTGCGTTACCCCAGTGAATACGTGCACGACGAAGTACAATCTGTGAAAGGCAACGTGGAGAGCATACTCTTCAACCACCAGAGGCAATTTTCGGGCCTCGAAGAGCTCAATGAGGCGGCGAATGAATTCATAATGGGGAGAAATTCGCTCATTGCCGACTTCGCCAACCGTAAAACGCTATCCAATTTCCTTTTTGTCCCATACCAGGATGTCTGCACGCAGATTTTGCTCTGCGAAAGAAAGGAGGTGAAGCTCGGCTATCTGAATACACTTGGAGTGCTCGGCAACATCCTTCCGCAGGCGGAGAAAACCAAACTCGGTGCATTCCTGATAGGCCTGATAGAGGCAGAGGAAGACTTAGTAGCAAAAGCATACGTAATAAAGGCGCTTTCGCTGCTCCTCCTTCCGGAGAGCGTTGGACCAATGATGCAGAGCGCAGAGGGCAAGATGAACTTCTGTTTCGAAAACATCGTATCCAAGGCATCGGTTCTGACAACGCTTTTCTCTGATGCGCGCGCTTTTGCGCGTATAATGCCGCATTTCCTTTTCGGCGCATTCACGTCTGAAACGAAAGTGAACGCCGCACTGCTGATGGATTCCTTTGGCATCCCCCAATTTACGAGCCAGGTATACATTTATCTCGAAGACGTGGAGAAGACAATGGATGAAATAAAGATTGCTGCAGCCACTGCTGCAGGCGAGGCAATAAAAAGAAGAGGTTACCCACGCGGGAAAGATCCGGATCAGCACCGTTGGAAGGAGATAAACAAGGCGATAAAGGATTTCAAGGCGGGTACGCACTTTGACGAGGATATTGATGCGCGGAACCAGATAATCTCGATTATAGAAGCCCGCTCCGGTTGCAAAGATGAGTGCTGACTGGAAAACCCCTATTTTTATATTTCCAATGATAATCATTATTGTTGGGCCCGTAGCGCAGCCTGGATAGCGCGGCACTCTCCTATCCATATTCCCCTTTTCTTTCAAAAAGAAAAAGGGTTGAGGGTTTCACCCCAAAAAGAAACATTTTCAAAAAATCCGTTTCCTTTTGGCAGGCGCCTGATCCGCACAATTCCCATAGAAGGGGTTGCTGGGGGTTAAGCACCTTAGGGGAATAGTTCCCTCTGAGGGGCTAGGTGAAGGTCATGAGTTCAAATCTCATCGGGCCCGTATTCTCTTACGTTTCGGGTTTTGAAATGATAACCGACCTTGCGAAGGCGCTTGAACGCAGCACTGAGGAATGTCTTGAGGACAAGATAGGAATCGCGTTTTCAGGAGGCCTGGACAGCACCACCCTTGCAACGATTGCGAAAAAAACTTCCTATGTTTTTCTGTTTTCAGCAGGAACTGAAAAATCCGAAGATCTTGAGTATGCTGAAAAAATAGCCAAAGAGCTTTCGCTGCCGCTCGAAAAAATAATTCTGGATGAGGAAAAAATACTCGGATTTTACAAAAAAATATATTCTTTTTATCCTGCATCTCTCCTAAAAATAGAGATAGGAATTCCCATCTATGCGGTGTGCGAAGCAGCGAAAAGGAAGGGATCGGAAGCGATACTCTTCGGCTCCGGCTCAGAAGAATTGTTCGTGGGCTACGACCGCTATTACCGATATCTGGAAGAAGGGAAGGACCTGGATTCGATACTCAGAAAAGAATTCGAAACCCTGAAGAACAACGACATCTCGATGGTAAAAAAAATAGCGTATAAATGTGGGCTCGAGGCGAGATTTCCATTCTACAGCAAAAAATTGGCTGAGCTGGTTTTCCAGATTCCGTTGGAGGAACGCATTCACGAGAAAGAATTGAAAAAGGGGATTCTGCGCGAAATGGGAAAACTATTCGGAGTTCCTAAAATAGCTCTCGAAAGGAAGAAGAGAGCGGCCCAATACGGAAGCGGAGTTCATAAAATAGTGCTGAAAAACAGCGAAGCCATCAACAGTTTCTTCCCCAAAAAGCACTAAGCCCTATTTCCTTGCAGTGGCTTCCCGCGCTTCGGTTTTCATGAGTTTCGCAAATTCCGCAGCCCACTTCTCCTGCGCTGTTTTGAAATCCACCTCCCCATTCTCGTTCTCGAGGAACTGGAGGAGGCGGTTCGCAGCATTGTTTGCATTGAACACGAAGTCCATCTCGAGCAGGTGTCTGTTCCCAGTCTCTCCAGCTGCATTGTATATGTCGCTGTATACCTTGCCTTTGAAAAATGACTGGAGCAGATACTGCTCCGGCTTCACCCCGCTATTCTCAGCTCTTCTCTTCAGGGCAGGAGGCATGAAATCCAGGTCAAGGTCCTTTTCCATTTTAGCCATATCCAGAGAGCTCAAATCCCACAAGACCGATTCAGGATTCTTTATGAATTTGGGCTTGAGAGTGCATGCATCTATGCTGTTTCCTCTCGCGTGCGCGAACACTTCCTCGAAGCTTTTCTCCCTCTGATCCGTTTCGTAGGAGAAGCCCAGCACCCTATATATTCTTCCTTTCCTGCCGAAGCGTATCTTGGAAAGGAAGTTGTAGCGGTCAGTAGTGAGCATGCTCACCGAAGGGATTCCGAAGACGAGTTCGAGCCGGTCCTGAATGTCCTTGAGCGACTCTGCATGGAGGTTGTAGAGCAGGAACACACCTGGCTGGGTGTTCAGGAGATTGATTATTCCCTGTACAGCCACTCTGCTCCTTACCTCGTTTATTATTATCGCAGCGTCTCCCATCCTAAGCAGCGCATTTGCCATGCTCACCAGGTCAAGCCCCTTGCTCGCAGAAGATCCACCTTCTATGTCTGAGCTTTGCACCCTCGCAGCACCTATGTGGAAGCCGCGCTTGCGGAACGCGCGTACGGGTATTTCCTCTATGTCCTGTATAGGGATTATCCTCTTCTTCGTACCTATGGAGAGTATTTTCGCAGCAGTGAACGCGGTCTTTCCACATCCCTTGAGCCCGAGCACTGCCTCGCTTGCGCCCAGAGTAACCATTACGTCGTCATAGCCAGCGAAGAACGGAGTCAGGGTCCTGAACTTGAAGTACTGCGGATAAGTGAAGGGCGCATCCTGCATTATGCGCAGCGCACCCTGCAATTCGTCGAAAGTCGCAGGGGGCCTCTGGAGATGGCAGCGCATGTTCATGCGCTTCAGCACCACATCCACTATCGGATTATTTTCATCGAACTTCCTGACCCCCTTTTCCGAAAGCACGATATGCTTGAACGCGTTTTCCAATAATTCGCGGTTGTACCTGAACAGCGTGTGGCATATGCCGAACTTGCGATGCTCTATATAGAGCGGAGAATTTTCGCTGTCTATGAATATATCAGTTACGTTGTCCTTGTCGAGCGCAAGGTTTTCGAGCGGCGCACCCAGGCCCACAACCCATGCAGCTGCTTCCCTACCCATTGCAATCGCATCCTTCGGTGTTATCTGCACCCCGTCCAGCACCGCCTGATCCAGGAAATACTGCCTGTATTCCTTGCTCTTGAGCTCGAAAAGCACACGGTAATCCGCACTTTCGAAATTCTCCTTTCCCTGCTCCAGAATCACGCGCTTGAGCATTTTCTCCAGCTCAGGGCTGAGGTTTGCTATGTACGGATTCTTTTGCACATATAGGTTCGAGTCGCTTCCCGGGATTTCGTACAACTGCACTTCTATCCCGTAATTTAGTTTGTAGTTCGCGTCCGGTTCCTGCAAAGGAACCGCACTTGCAGGTATGTCCAACACTATGGAATTTACGAAATAGAGCGTCTTTAGGCCTGTGAGCGAGAGGAACGCGAGCCGCATGTCCCCGGTCTTTTTCGTGAGCGCATGGAGTTTTGTTTCCCCGAACCTCTTCAGTATTCCGTTCACCCATGCCCTGAACGTCTGGTAACCCTTCATATACACCTGCTTCTCCGGAGTCGGTTCGTTGTACCCGGCAAGCGTCCTTTCAGCCATTATCGGGTTCATGAATATGTATTCGTAGAACTGCCTCAGGGTCTGTTTCCTCAGATCGTAATGGTCGTCTTGCTTCATCCCATAAATGTCGTCGCGGAGCATTATCGCCTCTACCTGCTTTATCACTCCCGCGTATTCCATGAGTACCGATGTCTTCTCCTCGTCCAGTTCTATTACGAGTTCTTCCTCGTACCTTATGCGCGCTATGTTCCCCTCTATGGTTGCAAGGTCCTTGAGGTGGAGATTCAAAAATTCAGGGGAGCCGAATTCGTACGGGCACTTGCTCAGATCCACTATCGCCCGCGTTCCTTCGATATATGCGTTGCACATGTCTTGAGCACCTGATAGTTTCCAACATTCGACGTTTCGACCATTCGACCGAATGTTGGCCGAAAGTTCGTGAATTTTTGCGGAAGTTCCAGATCTCTCCTTCCGGTTTCGCGTACTGTTTCGTTTGCCCTCCTTCGGGATTAGCAAATGAAGTTAAAAAAACAATCGTTTTTTATTCGCCTTGTGATTTACTAATCAATATGGACGAACTTCAGTTCCGCGACTACCTTTCCTCATTTACCGATGCAGACAGGGTGCTTTCAGCGAAGCTAAAGGACACTGTACGCATAAACACGCTGAAAATTTCGAAAAAGGAATTTTTCGAAACGACAAAAATGAAATTAGAGCCAACGTTCTACGAATTTGGCTTTTATACGGAATCGGAGTCAGCGGAAGAGCCAGTGGCAGAAGATGGTGCAAAACGCAAAATTGAAAATGCGAAACCGAAAGCCCCTCTGGGCGCCACGTGGGAATATTTTTTGGGATATGTGCACACGCAATCCCTTTCATCAATGCTTCCTTCCCTCATCCTGAATCCCTGTGTGCGCGATCTCGTCCTGGATATTGCCGCCTCTCCCGGCTCCAAAACCTCGCACATGGCAGCTCTGATGCAGAACGGAGGCGCTATACTTGCAAATGACGTGAACTGGGAGCGCGGTTCAGCTCTTTTTTCCAACATTGCGCGCCTCGGAGTGCTGAATGCGAAAGTGACTGTGAGAGATGGCACGCGGCTCGGTATAAATAATTATTTTGCAAAGGCGCTCGTGGATGTGCCCTGCTCCTCCCTTTCCCAGCCATTCGCGTTCAAGAAATTCACCCCAAATCTTTCATATGAAATTTCCAAAATCCAGATAAGGATGCTTTTTTCGGCATACGATTCGCTCTCAGAAGAGGGAGAGCTGGTGTACTCCACCTGCACCTACGAGAAAAGGGAAAACGAGGAAGTTGTCAAGCTCCTCCTGGAAAAAAGGCCCGGGGCGAAAATTGCTGATTTGGGGTTCGATTTTCCCCGCGATTCCGGGCTTTCCGAATACGGAAAGGAATTCAGGAAAATCGCGCGCATTTATCCCCATCATTTCAGCAGCGAGGGCTTCTTCATAGCCAAAATAAGGAAAGGCGATTAATATGAGCCATGTTTCAACATTCAGGGAGTATTTGCAAACGCAATTCGGAATCCAAATCCCGAAAGATGTCGTGCTCAACGAACAGGAGGGCGTGATCCGCGCTTATTCAAAAAGCGTGATGATGATGAGGTATACTGGCTACATGGGCTTTGTTGGCGGAAAGATTAGCACAAGGGGAATAGAGGTGAAGAGCGAGTTCGTCCAGTTATTCGGAAAAAATGCCAGCAAGAATATCCTTGAACTGGATGAAAAACAGGCAAGGGACTTTGTCCATGTGGAATTCATAAGCATAGGAACAGATGGAGAGGGCTACAAGATAGCGAAATTCGGGAGGCACGTTTTGGGAGTCGGAAAATTAAAGGATGGAAAACTCTATTCTGAATTCATAGGCAAGGGAAGGAAAAGGGCTGAGAACGAAATAAGAGAATAAACCAGACAAAATTATTTATGCTGCTGCAGATACATCTGCTGCACTTGCCAGTATACTTGCGAAAATTATATTTAAAATCTCATCTGAGCATCAATCCTTTGATGTAAATGCTATCCGAACAGGATAAAAGCGACTTTATCGAAAGCGGCAAAATCACCTCGAAAGTGCGCGAAGAGTCCAAAAAACTCATAATGGTCGAGGAATCCCTGCTCGACATCGCGGAGACGACGGAGCAGATGATACGCGAGGAAGGCGCGAAATGCGCGTTTCCCCCCAACATCTCCGTGAACGAGCAGGCAGCGCACTTCACCCCTGAAACCGGATGCAAACGGGTTCTTGGAGAGAATGACGTAGTGAAAGTGGACTTGGGTGTTTCGCTTAATGATGCGCTCACGGACACCGCCTACACTATGGATCTTTCCGGAAAATATGGAAAGTTAGTGGAAGCGAGCGAAAAGGCACTCGAGGAAGCGATAGGGTTGATGGTTCCAGGCACTAAAATCCCGGAAATCTCCTCAAAGATAGAGGAAACAATAAAATCATTCGGCTTCCTTCCCATTTCAAACCTGACTGGGCACATGATAAGGAAAGGGCTTCTTCACACTGGAGTGGAAGTTCCAAACGTAAGGACCAGCGTTCCCTACACGCTGGAGCAAGGGGACATATTCGCGATAGAGCCGTTCGCGAGCACTGGAAGCGGCTTCGTACAGGACACTGACCAGATCGAGATTTTTTCTCTCATAAACCCCAAGCCGTTGCGCATGCCGCAGGCACGGAAAATCCAGGAATTCATAATGGAAGAATATCGTTTGCTTCCTTTTGCCCAGAGGTGGCTCGACGCAGGGCACTCGCGGCTCATGGTGAATTCCGCACTGAAGGAGATGATCGCACAGAAAATAGTTATTTCCTATCCTGTACTCAAGGATTCGGGAGACGGAATCGTAAGTCAAGCGGAGCATACGATACTGGTGGAAGAAGAGCCAGTGGTGCTTACAAGATGAGGTTTTGGGTTTCGTGTCCAGTGTTTTGCGTTTTCCATTTCCTGTTCCATATGTGATAAAAATGACCAACACGAAGCGCAAATACTATTCGCAGCTCGTTGAATTGCTCAGAAAGGCGGACGTTGCGATAGAGGTTGTGGATTCCCGCTTCGTAAAGGAAACGAGAATGGAGAAACTCGAGAAAAGATTTGGGAAAAAAATCATAATAGCGGCATCCAAATCTGATTTGATTCAGAAGGGGCGTCGTGAGCCCGGCTACTTCTATTTCAGTTCGAGGACGCGCGAAGGCATAAAGGAAATAATGAAGAAAGCATCTGAAATAGGGCGAAACAATCCATACAGGAGAACGAAGGACGTGAAAATCGTCATCTTCGGAATCCCAAACGTCGGAAAATCATCCCTCATAAACGCGATAAGGAAAAAATACGCAGCGGTAACTGGTTTTCGCGCAGGGCTCACGCATGGCCCGCAGTGGATACGCCTTTCCGAGGACACGATGCTCTGCGACACCGCCGGAGTGGTGCATCTGGGCGAAACCGAGGAGGAGATGGCGCTGAAGAGCGCCTTGGACGTAACGGAACTGAAGCGTCCGGAACAGGTTGCAGCCAGGCTGATTGCAAATGCAGGGCCTGCGCCAAATCCAATGTTCGATTACTACGGAATAGCGAAGGCGGAGGATGCCGAGGACGTTCTCACTCAGATAGCGGGAAAAAGAGGAATGGTGCTGAAGGGCGGAGAGCCGAACATTTCAGAGGCAGCGAAGGTCCTCGTGCGCGACTATCAGAAGGGAAAATTTGTTTTATAGAAAATAAAAAATTCGGGCTCGGCAGGAAGACCGGTTTCCCATTCCGAAACACAGAGCGCTGAACTGGAAACTTTCGAACCCACAACCGCCCGGTTCCCACCAGAAACCAGTTTTCCGTTTCCAGTTTCGCGTTTCGGCGAAACTGAAAGTTCGGGACTGGAAACTGTCTTGAGAACTACCAGGCCACGATTGACCTGGAGCTGTCCGAAGCCGGGCGCGCTATCCGTGTTGCGCCACGAGCCCAAAAATATTCTTATTTATGCCCTGCATGTTTTATTAAGGTGGTTTCCCGTCCCAGTTTTGTTTATATTCCAAGCCCCCATAGTTGGTTTTATGGACGAAAAAGAGAGATCGGAAAAGGACCTTGAGAAGCTGAAGGCGATAATTTCCTATTTCCGTGCGCAGCAGTTCGCGAAAAAATACCGTGCGCAGCTCGATTTTTCTGAGACGTATTGGAAGGATGCGGAGCACTACTACGAAAAAGACGACTATTTCGCATCCTTCGGGTGCGCCAATTACGCGTATGGCATCCTCGAAGGCATACTCCTGAAGGAAAAAGGGAAGACATTTCACGAACTAGAGGCGGAAGAATAATGCAACTGAAGAAATCCCTTGGCCAGCATTTCCTCAAGGACAAAAACATCCTTGCAAAGGAAGCGCGACTTCTCGACGTGAAGGGAAAAACCGTGCTCGAAATAGGCCCGGGCGATGGACGGCTTACGGAGCAGCTTCTTCTCGAAGGCGCGAAAAAAATCATTGCTGTAGAAAAGGACTCGCGGCTGAGTGCGCTGCTGGAGCAAAAACTCCGGGGCAAGCCGGTCCAGGTAATAAATGGCGACTTTCTCGAACTGGAGCCGCAAAAATTCAAAATAGACAGGATAGCAGGCAACATCCCCTATTACATCTCGGGTCCCATTCTCTTCAAACTGAAGGAATACGAATTCGAAACCGCAGTTCTGATGGTGCAGGAGGAATTCGCGAGAAAGATGGTGGCGAAGCCGGGAAGCAGCACCTATAGCCGGCTTAGCGTTACCTCGCAATTGTTTTACGAAATAAAGTACGTGCAGAAAGTGCCTGCGCGCCTTTTCACCCCAGCTCCAAAAGTGGATTCCGCAATAATTATTCTCAAAAAGACGCATCGACAGATGAGCCCGAAAGCCGAGGAGATAATCCGCGCCCTTTTCCAGCACAAGAACAAGACAGTGAGGAACGCACTGTTTGACGCCAGCTTCGGAAAGGCTGATGTGGAGAAGCTCAGTGGATTCCTGAAATTGCGTCCGAGGGAGCTCGGGCTCGCGCTCATAGTTGAAATATGCGAAAAGTTGGAAAGATAAAAAACAAAATAAAAAAGGAAACACGCCGTTAGTTCGAATCAGGAATTTTAGAACCTGCTCGGCTTGTGTTTCTTGTAGCATTCCCTGCAGTAAACAGGTCTGCCTTCCTTCGGCTGGAAAGGAACCTCACACGCAGCTCCGCAATCAGAGCACGTTGCCGGATACATCGGCCTGTCCCCACCAGGGCCACTTCCATATGCCATTTTTTCACCTATGTCGTTTAGAAAACCTGCTTCAGAAGAATTAGATCGCTACGTTTTTGACGTTTCTTTCTACCACTCTGCTCTCGGCGCACCCGCTTGGGGCGCTTCTCTAAACCAAATTATATGGGGCTTAGCCCATATATAAACTTATGTTTTCGTCCGGCTTCATCCAGTAATCCGAAACACGTCTGTTTTTGCGAACCGGAACAGAGGATAAGTTCATGCGCGTATTCTGCATTATCCGGGCATGGGAAACCTCAGGAATTTTCGGGAAGTCCGCACGTTCAAAGCGAAGATTTCATAGGATGTCGCCACGCGCTAACTAATATTTAAATTTAATAGTGCAAACCGTGTACATGTTTCATGCGAAGAGCGCAGAGGAGGTGCTGCGGGAGCTGCGGAGTGCAGAAAGCGGGCTGAACGAAAGGGAGGCTGAATTACGGCTTGGCGCCTACGGACCCAACGAATTCGGTAAAGGGAAGCCGAGGACGCTGCTTGACCTGCTCGCGAACCAGTTCAGGAACTACCTGCTCGTCCTTCTCATAATTGCCTCGCTGGTCGCATACTCCATAGGCCATTACCACGATGCTGCTGCGATAGGGGTTGTAGTGGTGCTCAACGTGATTTTCGGCATGGCGCTTGAATATAAGGCGGACAGGAGCATGGAGGAATTGAAAAAACTGGCGGAAACAAAAGCAGTGGTGAAACGGAATGGGGAAAGGAAGTACGTGGATTCGCGGCTCATAGTTCCGGGGGACATAACATACTTGGAGGAGGGCGCGAAAGTTCCTGCTGATGCGCGGCTGCTCGAGGCGCACGACCTGGAGATGAACGAGGCGTCGCTTACAGGCGAATCCATGCCCGTCGGAAAGAACGTGGGCAAGGTCGCTGGGGAAACGCCACTCGCGGAAAGGAGCTGCATGCTTTTCGCAGGAACGTTCGTCGCGCGGGGAAGCGCGAAAGCGGTTGTTGTTGCAACAGGAACAAATACAGAATTCGGGCAGATAGAAAAAACCCTCGGAAAAGTGAAAGAAGAGGCAACAACGCTGGAAAAGACGCTCGCAGAGCTCGGAAAAACAATAACCCTCGCATCGTTCATTATAGTTGGAGTGCTTTTTGCAGCTGGAATCGCATTCGGGAAATGGAATGTGGAGGACCTGTTTGTGTATTCGGTTTCAGTTATAGTCGCAGCTGTGCCCGAGGGAATGCTCACAATACTCACACTCGTACTCGCAATAGGAGTGAAGAACATGGCTAACGAGAAAGCGTTAGTTCGCCGGCTCCAGTCAGTGGAAACGCTCGGGAACATAACCTTCATCGCAACGGACAAGACGGGAACGATCACTGAGGGAAGGATGGCGCTCGTGAAAATTTATGACGCGGCGCGCAAAGAACTTGCGGACTTTTCCGAATTGAACGGGACAGAGCGACTGCTTTCCTATTCCTACTTGTGCAACAACGCGCACCTCACTGACGAAGGGGTTGTGGGCGACGAGACGGACAGGGCATTCCTCATTGCGGGAATCGTGAAAGGGATAAATGTGAGGCATTTCAAGCAGATATCCCCTGCGCTCGCGTTCAGCCCATTCGATTCGGTGAAAAAGACGATGTCCGGGGTGTATGAAGTAGGAGGAAAGAAAATTGCGATAGTGAAGGGTGCTCCTGAATCGGTGCTCGGGATGTGCAGCGCGGTTGAGAGGAAGGGGAAAGCGAATAGACTGGATGAAAGGAAGAAAAAGGAAATACTCCGGAATATGGAGGTGCTTGCGAACGAAGGAATGCGCGTGATTGCAATTGCGTACAGAAAGCCGAATAGAAATAAGGTACCTGAGGAAGGATTTACGTTTTTGGGGCTGCTCGCACTCCACGACCCTGTAAGGGCAGAGGTAAAGGAAACGGTAAGGGTGTGCAGGAAAGCAGGAATACGCGTGCTCATGATGACAGGGGACAATCTGTCCACTGCTGAAAAAATAGCTGTCCAGGCAGGCCTGAAGAACGGAGAGGGGATTATGAACTGGAGCGAGCTCGAGCGCATGAACGATGCGGAACTGGACGGGGCGCTGAAGCATATAAGTGTAATCGCAAGAGCAACTCCTGCGTCCAAGCTGAGGATAGTGGAGCGGCTTGTGAAGCAGGGCGAGATAGTTGCTGTGAGCGGAGACGGGGTCAATGATGCGCTTGCGCTCAAGAAGGCGCATGTAGCAGTTGTGATGGGAAAGACAGGTACTGATGTGAGCAAGGAAGTGGCTGACCTCGTACTCATGGACGACAATTTCGCCACGCTCGAGAAGGCAGTGGAGTACGGGAGGGGAATCGCGAACAATATCACGAATTTCCTCAGGTTCCAGATAACCACTAATTTGGCACTCGTGCTGCTTTCTATTCCATATGTGCTGGGGATAAAGCTCCTCGAGCCGGCGCACATATTATGGATAAATCTCATAATAGACGGCCCGCCGGCGCTCACGCTCGGGCTCGAGAAACCGGGCGCGGAAATAATGGAGCAGAAGCCTAAGAGGAAGGCGGTCATGATAGACAGGGAATTCGCGTTCGGCGTGCTCAACATGGCACTGTACATGACTGCGGTGTCCATCCTTATCTATTTCTACTATTTGAAAGCACAGCCGGAAAAGGCGATCACGATGGTATTCAGCACGTTCGCGTTCATGCAGGCGTTCAACGCGCTCAATTCCCGCTCCGTAAAAGAGCATTTCTATTCCTCCCTGTTTTCGAACAAGTGGCTTCTGCTCGCTGTTTTCGCAGTGGCGCTCGCGCAGCTCACAATGATTTTCTTCGCTCCGCTCGGCGAACTTTTCGGCACCGTGCGCCTGTCGGTTTCAGACATCCTTGTCATGTTCGTCGCCTCTGCATCGGTGCTTGTGGTCGGGGAAGTGAGGAAGATGCTCGCAAAGAATTAGTTTTCGGGAAAATAGCGGTAATCGAAAGAAAATAAGAGAAATTTATAGGACTACGTAAACATTTCCTTTTTTACCTATCGTGATTGCTGTCTCTCCTGAAAACGCGAATGTCTTAACCTGGCCCTTCACCACCTTTATCTTCATTCCGGACCTTACTTCGCTTCCTCTTCCCTCGAAAAGGTAGATTATACCCTCGCTTCCGTCGCTATCGTTCATAATTATGCGCGCATAACTATCTTTTTTCGTCTTCGTCCTCGGATACTCACCTCTTTCCGCGGATTTCACAACAAGGAGATCAGTATTGACGTTCCTCATTCCGTTCCTGAGCTCAGTGAGGTGGGTTATGTTCTCCGCTCTGAAGCGCTGCTTCGCCAGCCGGAATGCAAGGTTCACATCATCCTGAAGCTGCTTCACGAGCCGTTGGCTCTGCTGGTACATCATTTCCTCGTCTCCTTCCGAAGCCATCATTATATCGTACGCTTTGCGGAAAACGCTCCTGTCTGCGCTTCCTGACCCGGATGGAATTTCCCTGCTTATCTCTTCTTCCTCTTCCTCCAGACCGGAAAGATCGCGTGCTATTTTGGATGTGTCTGCCCTTGTCCCCACTTCCTCAAGTACAGCTGAGGGCTCTTCTGCATGCTTTGCGGGCGTTTCCCGTATTGCCCGCACCTCGGCCATTTCCGCTGCTCTCACATGCCTGTCCTCGAACATCAATTTGTCCAGCCCTGAAAGAACGTCCGCATAGGAAGTTAACATCCTCTGTATGCTTCTCTCACGCTTCTGCGAATCATCCGGCTTTGAGCCCACTGCGTTCATGTATATCTTCTCTATCGTGGGCATCATCCTGTCTTTCACGAGCGCTGCCTTCGCCTTCCCAAGCTTCTTCTCGAATATCTGCTCCACTGGCGAGAGGAGCTTTCTCTTCTTCAAATCATCCGCGGGCATGGGCTGCGCCACTGCCTCTTTTTCCGCAGCAGCGCCGAATATTTCCGCGAAAGAAATTACATCCTTGTCCGTGCTCGGCTTCTTGGAGAGGATTTCCCTTGCAGCTGCCTTCACGGATTCATCCTTGTCGTAGGAGAGCTCGAGTAGGGCGAAAAGCGCTGCGGGCTCATCGCTTTCCGCGAGCTTTAGCGCCGCCTCCTTCCTCACCTTGGGACTCTCATCGAATGTAAGAGATACGATTTTCTGGAGCTCTTTCTCCTTCTCCTTTTTGTCCATGCTATGCACCTTGAGCTCTAATCCCAGGGGCTTTGCGTCAAAATTGTTATAAGCTGCAGGTTATAAAAATGCGCGCCCGGAAAGTATGGCATGGCGATCGATGCAGTTCATGCAATCGGGCATATTTCCGTGTTCCTTATCCTTCTTATCCCTCTTTATATCATCTTTGGAATACTCAGGTGCTATAAAGGGAAGTTCGCGAAGGTGTTTGTGCTTCTCGTTCTTAGTCTTATTCCCATGGCGCTTTTCCATTTCCTCGAGTCGCTGGCTTATTTCGGAATTGAAGTCGTACCAATGGAATATGGGGAATGGCTCGAGCACGCTGTTGCCGCGATCGCGGTGCTCGCGGTTGGAGGCTTCCTTTATTGGTTCGATTCGCACTATATCAGGCCGTTGTACGCATTCGGCAGAAAAAAGAAATAAATTACAATCTTTCCCCTATGAGCCGGAAAAGGTTGAGCAGAGCCTTTGCCTCGTGTTCGTTTATCTGCGCACGTGAGATTATTCTCCTGAATGCGACTGATGCGCGCATGTTCCTCCTTTTGAATCTGCCCGAGATTTCGGAAAAATATCTTTTCAATGCGACTATTTCGCTTTCGTGCGCAGGTCGTTCGACCGACTCGGACTTGAATTTTGAAATTGAATAAAGGATTACTGCTGCTGCGTGGGAAATATTCAGTACCGGGTATTGCGGCGCGGCTTCTATGTGCAGAAGAATATCGCACCTGTCCAATTCGTCTTTGTTGAGCCCTGTGCCTTCCCTTCCGAATACGAGTGCGACCTTTTTGCCTTCGTAATAGTTGATTTTTCTTAGAAATTCGCGCAGGAAAACCGCGCTGCGTATCGTGCCCCTGTTCCTCATTTTTATACCGGTGGTACCGATTACAAAATCGCAGCCCTTTGCTGCATCTTCAAACGAATTTGCTATTTTCGCATTTTCCAGAACGTCCTTCGCGTGCTTCGCTCCTTTGTACGCATCTATGCCTCGCACTTCGCAGCGGGGATTGACTAAAGTTAGTTCAGAAAAGCCGAAATTCTTCATAACGCGGCATAATGCACCTGTATTGGCGGAGTATCCAGGCTCGACAAATACAACGCGAACGTTCATGGTATAAGGCAACTGCAACTCATTTTAAAACATTCCGCTGCAAGAATTATTTGCCAATTTTTCCCTTTTAACAAATATAAGTGATATGATGGCTAAAGAAAGGATGAACTCGAAGGAATATGTGGAGAATTCCATAAAGGAGCTCAAGGCAAGGAAGGCAGGGTTCCTGGAAAAGATAGGT
This sequence comes from Microcaldota archaeon, assembly GCA_041694885.1. Taxonomy (GTDB): domain Archaea; phylum Micrarchaeota; class Micrarchaeia; order Anstonellales; family Bilamarchaeaceae; genus JAHJBR01. The sequence continues at coordinate 56,470 of JBGFRX010000008.1, forward strand.
AAACTCAACGGCAGGCTCAGGTACAAGGAGTACGAGAAAAAGGCGCTCGAGCCGTTCCTCGAACAGACCAAGAACGTGAGGGTAGGCCCTCTCAGGAAGGCGCTCAGGGATCTCGAAACGAGGATAGCGACGCAGGCGTATACCCCTAAAATAGAGAAGGAACTCGTAAAGGAGGTTAAGAAGATCGAGGTGGAACTCGCGAAGGTCTCTGAAGTGGAGTGGGCGAGGAGGAAGAAGATGCTTGTGGATGGGGACATAGAGCGGGCGAGAAAGGAAATTGCTGCTATAGAGCCGGAGCTCAGGAAGATACGGAAGGAACTGGATGATTTTTACGAGGACATGCGCTCTTCGCGGAAGGAGGCGAAGGTAATGAAGACGAAGGGCGACCACACACTTACGCTCGAAGAGATTGCGGTTTTCGAAAAAAAGTAGATGTTCCGTTTCACCAGAAGAATTTTCCCGTTTTGGATTATCACCGCGTCTGCTGCGATTTGGCGCATGCATCGTATTCGAACTTAATGTATTTTAATTGGCTTCCAATCAAATTAAAATTTCATTAATCGGTGAAAAATTCATGGATTTGGGAAAGAAGCTGCGGGATGCGCTTGCGAAAATCGCGAATCTCCCTGTTGTGGATGAAGCAGCAGTGAAAGGGCTGATAAAGGAGCTCCAGCGCACACTCATCTCGAGCGACGTGAACGTGAAATTGGTATTCGAATTGTCGAAGCGAATAGAGCGGCGAGCCCTGCATGCTGAAAAAATGGAGGCGCTCACGCTCAGAGAGCACGTCCTGAAGGTTGTTTACGACGAATTGATTGGATTGATGGGAGAAAGTTATGAGCCGCGTGTGGACAGGCACAAGGTTTTATTGCTCGGGCTTTATGGATCGGGGAAATGCGTGCATGGGGACTCGCTTATTCCCCTAGGAGATGGAAATGTACGTAGGATTCAGGAAATATATGAGGATTACGCAGCAAGGTTTAAGGCAGAGGAAACCGATGGCGGACAAATCATAAAATGCGGTTCCGAGGGGCCAATCGTCTATTCTATGAACCAAAAAACCCTTAAAATGGAAAAGAAAGCTGCAACAATTCTATGGAAACTCAAAAAAGATTCCAGACTCATCAGAATAAGGTTGAATAATGGAAACAACCAGGATATAATAGTCACTCCGGAGCATCCTTTTTTCGTATTGAAAGGTGGAAATGTTGAAAAAATCAGGGCAGATGAACTGACTGTACAAGCAACTGTAGCAGCCCCTGCTTATTTGCCTTATGGGGAAACCACTAAGCGATCTTTCCTGGATGACATTCTGGAAAAATTCAGCAGCGCATATTACGTGGCTGATAAACCCTTGGCCGAGGCGGTGAAAACGGATTTGCTTACGAAACATGGCACACTTGTCTCAGCGTTTAAGCAATTGCACTTGCCAATCGCATACTGCACGTTTACCGCTAACATAAAGCGGGGCATAGTGCCTTTGAGTTTGGTAACGCTTTTGGACAAACAAGAATTCCTAACAGCAAGGAAAAGAATCGTTGTGGCTGGTTCCAGAGGCTCGGTTGTGCAGCGCAAACTTACAATGCTGCCACATGAGGTCGATGAAGAATTGGCAGAATTTTTAGGATATGTTTTTGGAGACGGATACACCTACAAGGGTTATGTCGAAGTGACGAACAACGATTCCGAGATTCTGGAAAGGTTGGCATATTTGGGGAAACTATTGTTCAACATAGAAGGCAGGATAAGGATTGACAAAAGGAATGATGTAAGAAAGATTACGTTCGCCTCCGTTGCTCTTGTCAAACTTGTCCATGACGTGTTCGGTCTGCCAATCGGCAAGAAAAGCAGGACATTGCGTATGCCGGACATTCTTCTGAAAAGTCCGGATTTTGTACTGAAGTTCTTCTTGCGAGGCTGTTTTGACACAGATGGTTTTGTGGACATTACTCGTCGCCACATAGAATATTGCTCGGCAAGCCGGGAATTCATAGAGCAGTTGAGAGTCGTACTTCTCAGATTCGGCATTTTCTCGGCATTTTCCAAGAAGAGCGTGACTGCCGGAACTTACTATCGCCTATTCCTGCGAAGCGATGATGTCAATACGTTCGCAGAAAAAATTTCCACAGTACTTCCAAGGAAACGAAAACGCATGGACGTGCTTTTGGGGATTTCCGGCCAAGGCCAGGGAAGACATCAGATGATTGATGTCGGCAAGCTGCTAAAGTCAGCGAGGCAATTAAATGGCATTTCGATAGGGGAACTGCAGCACAGCGTGAATTCGTACGGCATTTACGAGCATAGGGGTGAGATATCAAGGGTGGCTCTGAAAGGTTTCCTCAATGCGATTGAAAGGCCACATAAGAACTGGCTGGCGGTTCTCAAGAACATCAAGAATAGCCACTTTGGAGGTTCCGGCTCAAAAGGTTGGATGAATGCCACGATAAGCCGTCTCCAACAGCAGAATTTCGTGGCCAGAGCGCATGGAGAATATAGTATAACCCCCCAAGGCGAGGAATTTTTGGATGATCTGGAAAAAGCAGACAATTCTGTTGTTGAACAGCTGCGCTTGCTTGCGTTATCAGATGTCTGCTGGATGAAGGTAAAGGATGTTGAAACTGCAGATGGTGGTGATTATGTATATGATCTAACTGTCGAGGAAAATCACAGCTTTATTGCAAATGGGATTGTGGTCCATAACACAACGTCCGCGAGCAAAGTTGCTTACTTCTATAAGTCCAGAGGGCTCTCGGTAGCGCTGGTGGGCGCTGATGTGGAAAGGCCTGCTGCACAGGAGCAGCTCAGGCAGCTTGCGAAAAAAATAGGGGTAAGGTATTACACCACAATGGGCGAGAAGGATGCTGCGAAAGTGGTGGAGAAGGCGCTGAAGGAGTCAAAGGAGGATGTGATAATAGTGGATTCCGCAGGAAGGAGTGCTTTCGATTCCGAATTAGAATGGGAGCTGCGAGGGATAGCGGATGCGCTCAGGCCTGATGAGAATTACCTTGTGCTGAATGCAGACATAGGCCAAATCGCAGGAAAGCAGGCAGGGCAATTCTCCACCATCGTACCGCTTACTGGAGTGATCGTAACGAAAATGGATGGGAGCGGAAAGGGAGGGGGTGCGCTTTCAGCAGTTGCAGCAACCAAGACGAAAATCGCGTTCATCGGGGTGGGGGAAAAGACCGAAGACTTGGAGATTTACGATGCAAAAAGGTTCGTTTCCCGCTTGCTCGGAATGCCGGACATAAAGGGGCTCGTGGAAAAAGTGGAGAAGATACATAAGGAAGAGGAACTGGAGGAAATCGAGGGCGAAGAACTAACGATTGGGAATTTCTACAAGCAGCTCAAGGCAGCCAAGAAGATGGGTCCTTTGGGGAACGTTTTGGGGATGATGGGCATGAGCGATCTTCCAAAGGAGGTGCTCGCGACAGGGGAAGAAAAGATGAAGAAATACGAGGCGATGATAAACTCTATGACAAAGGCGGAAAGGAAAGAAGCGTCGCTTTTGCGGAAGAGCAATGCGCGAATAGAAAGAGTGGCGAAAGGCGCTGGCTGCTCGCCCCAAGACGTAAAATCTTTTTTAAATGAATTCGAGAAGATGGAGAAGATGATGAACATGTTCAGGAAGAACCGCGGATTCAGGAAGCAGATGGAGAAGTTCATGAAGGGAGGAAACTTAAAGGGGCTGGGAATTTAAACTTTTTTGGATAATTTTATGTGAGTGTTTTTATGATTACCATAGACCATTCCGGATGCATATTGTGCGCTGGCTGCGCTGCGGTGTGCCCGTTTAGGGCAATAGAATGGGTTGGGACGAGGATGAAGGTGTATCCGGAAAAATGCACCGACTGTGGAATTTGCATTAAGGGATGTCCTGCTAATGTTATTGAATTGCACAAAGGAATAAAGGATGTAAAGGATCTTCCTCCGGAAACGAGGAAGAAGTTATAGGCGAAACGGGAGACCAAAAACCGCAAAGTGTTGGTATGAAACACGATTACGACGCGATAATTATAGGTGCAGGACCTGCTGGAAGCACAATGGCGCGAATCCTTGCGCAGGAAGGCCACGATGTGCTTGTCATAGACAAAAGAAAGGATATTGGAAATCCGGTAAGGTGCGGCGAAGGGCTCGGGCAGAGGGAAGTTGTTGCGCAGGGCCTGGATTTGCCGAAGCAGGTCATTTCCAGCGAGATTCACGGCGCTAAAGTCGTTGCTCCTAATGGAAAAAGCATCTTTTGGAAAAGCAAGGACACCACTGGCTGGGTTCTGGAAAGGAAGATGTTCGACAAGTGGCTCGCTGAGCTTGCTGTACACAAAGGCGCAGAAATTCATGCTTATACGAGGGCAGTTGATTTGGTGAAGAAGGACGGGAAGATAGGCGGCGTGCGGATTGAGAAATACGGAAAGGATGCATACGATGTCAGCGCTCCTCTTGTGGTGAGCGCTGAAGGGATGGAAGCGCACATCGCAGGGAAGGTGGGGTTCAGAACCGTACATAATCTTTATGATGTGGATACGTGCTACCAGTACGAGATGCAGCCCTACGAACACGAAAACCTTATTGAACTGTATTTCGGAAACGAAATCGCAGAACGCGGATACTGCTGGATCTTCCCGAAGAAAGACAAGAAAGCGAATGTTGGCATTGGAATCGGCGCGCATTTAACGAAGTGGAATAAGAAAAGTGGCATAATGGGCGCTGACCCGAAAATTTTAC
>JBGFRX010000025.1:0-10547 GCA_041694885.1 Microcaldota archaeon
GCTGATATTCGACCACCAGGACTCGGAACTCGAGACCGGGGACCGATTCAGGCGCTGCACTGAGACCAGCATAAATTGCAGGGGACAAGATTCGAACTTGTGAAGGCGCTAAGCCACAGGGTTACCGAAGTTCCAGTTTCTGGTTCCGCGTTCAGAACGAAAATCAGAACGGGAAACTGAAAACTTCCTAAGCCCTGCGCGTTTGACCACTCCGCCACCCCTGCGAACGAAGTGAGCAGGGGCTTGAATCGGGCAGCAGCCCGATTTGGCGGGGCTTTGCCCGAAGCGTCGGGCAAACGGACCGCCACCCCTGCTCCATACTTAGGATATAAGCAATGCGGCTGTTACTTTGCGGTTTCCTGTTTTCAGTTCTGGATAGAATATTAGTATCAATACGAATTTAAACGCTCCAAAAGGCTTATTAATTAGGTGCACCTAATTAGGAACATTTATGGGTGATTGCATAGAGGAAAAAATATCATGATGGGTAACGGAATGATGGGCGGGCGCGGGTTCATCCGGATGGGGCAGTGCCATGCCAACGCGATGGATATGATGGAAGGAGGAATGATGAAGTAATTTCACGTTTCGGGTTTCCAGTTCCTGGTTTTGGTTCAGGCGATAACGATGAAGCACAGGAAAGAAGTCAGCGAAAATATTGACGAATATATTGAGGAGATGTACCGCTGCGAACTGGAAAAAAGGGAAATAACAACGAAAGGGCTCGCGGAAAAATTGAAAATTTCCATGCCTTCGGTGAGCGAAATGCTCGCGAAATTGAAGGCCAAGGGGCTTGTTGAATACGAGCCGAGATTGGAGATACGGCTGACTGCAAAGGGAAGAAAGGGGGGCAAAAGAGTATACGCGAAACACAAAACCATTCTCAGCTTCCTTATTTCCCTGGGGATAGACGAAAAGAAGGCGGAAGAGGAGGCATGCAGGATGGAGCACGCGGTCTCTGACGAAGTGGAAAGGCGCATAAGGAAGAAAACGAGCGGATGATCTGATGATAAAGAAACTAATATACAAATTTCTCGATTTCGAGGACGAGGCGCCGCAGGAGCGGAAGAAGCTCTGGAAAGCAGCGGGAATGAAAACGCTTTATTCGTGCAAGGAGGGAGATCATGTGAACGTAGTCCGCGTCCTTGCCGGGAAAAGGACTTCCAAAAGGCTCGAGGAACTGGGGCTGGTGCCGGGAACTGAAATAACCGTGATTTCCAAACCGAAGTTCGGGCCGATAAAGATAATTGTGAAGGGAACATGCCTTGCTCTTGGCGAAAAGGTCGCGTCTAATATTTTTATGAGGAGATGATATGAGGTGTCATGGAGGAATAGCCAGGGAATTAGGAAAAAATGCGCCGCGAATCGCGTTGGTGGGAAATGCGAATGTGGGAAAGTCCACGTTGTTCAATCATCTTACTGGGCTTTCGCAGCACGTTGCCAACTGGCCAGGAAAGACCGTAGAGGTGGCGAAGGGTGCGCTTCTTCATAATGGAAAGGAAATAGGAGTAGTGGATTTGCCCGGGGTCTATTCACTTTCCCCGTACACCCCCGAGGAGAGCGTCGCGCGCGATTATCTTATTAACGAAAGGCCATTCATCATAAATGTCATCGATTCCACTGCACTGGAAAGAAACCTCTACCTCACGCTCCAGCTCTGCGAGATGGGGCTGCCCTTTGTGATTGCGCTGAACCAGTGGGACGCCGCAGAAAAGAAAGGAATAGAGATAGACGAAAAGAAGCTTTCTTCAATTCTCGGAGTTCCGGTGGTGAAGGTAGTTGCTACCTGGGGAAAGGGAGTGCAGGAAACCGTTGAGAAGGCGCTTGAAATCAGAAATGCGCCGAAAGCGCCTGCGTATGGAAAGGAAGCGGAGAAAAGCGCTGCAAGGATCATGAAGGAGCTGCGCACCAGCAGGTGGGAAGCGTTCCGGCTTCTTCAGGGAGAAGCAAGGGCTAAGGGCGCAGGTGCAGGAAAGATCGCTGCGGAGAGGAAAGCGCTTGAGAAAATGCACGGGCACGGAATCGAGACGATCGTCTCCGCGGAACGCTACGCGGCGGTAAGTGAAATAATCGGGAAGGTGGCGAAGGCGAAACACAAGAAAGGAGTTTCGCTCATGGAAAGGATGGACGAGCTTGCAACGCACGGGATTTTAGGATATGCGATGCTTTTTGCTGCGCTGGCAATTGTCTTTCAGATAGTGTTTGCAGGAGGGGGCTGGATAAGCGAATGGATGGGAGAAGGATTCGAGACGTACGTTCATCCGCTTTTTGATGCGGTTTCAGCAGCAGCGGTTTTTCCTTATTCGGAAACGATTTTCACCAGTGCGTACACGGCGCTCATGGTGAGCTCCCAGATTGTGCTGGCTTACATACTGATATTCTACATAATGCTCGCGCTGCTTGAGGACAGTGGATATATAACCAGGGTATCGTATCTCACTGACCTGCTCATGCAGAGAATAGGGCTGAACGGAAGGGCGTTCATCCCCATGCTGCTGGGATACGGATGTACGGTTCCAACAGTGCTGAGCACGCGGCTGCTCGGGACGGAAAAGGAAAGGTTCATGGTCTCGCTGCTCTCCACCTTCCTTCCGTGCGCCGCCCGCGCTGCGGTAATTTTTGGACTTGTTGGGGCATTCTTCGGACCACAGGTCGCGCTTGCTGTTTATGCATTCGATCTGGTCCTGGTGTTCTTCGTGGGAAGGGTGATGAACTCGATACTTCCCATGCCCAACATAGGAATGATAATGGAGATGCCCTCGTTCAAGGTTCCTTCGCTCAGGAGCATTGCAGTGAAAAGTTATGCGAGAGTGATGGGATTTGTGGCATTCGCCCTTCCCATAATCATAGTCTCAAGCATCATACTGGATGTGCTAAACGAAGCTGGGATGCTCACTGGAATAAAGGAGATTTTCACGCCCATAGTGGCGCTGTTTGGGCTGCCTTCAATAGTGATAATACCGCTCATACTTGGGATACTGAGGAAGGAACTTGCGCTCATAATGCTTGCGCAGTTCGCTGGAACAACGGATTTCGCCGCACTGTTCACACCGAAGCAGATGATCGTGTATTCCATCATAACTATGGTTTACATACCTTGCATTGCCACTATAGCAGCACTCGTGAAGGAGAGCGGATGGAAGCGCACTGCTGCGATTACGGGAATAAATTTACTGACTGCGCTTGTGATTGGTATAGTAGCTAATTACGTGCTCTCGTTCTTCCTGGTCTGAGGAGAAAATAAAAAAACTCAGTTGATGCATCCGCCGGTCGCAGCTGCGCCAGAACTCGAAAGGGTGACGTTGCATTCAGCAGGCGCAACGTTGAACGCGTTGCATATCATCTGCTTCGCGCCTTCGGGGGTGCGGGGCATGTTCACCACCACGCCGTTGAGCGCCACTGTCGGCGAACCGGCTACGCCGTATTTGTCGTTGTCCTCCTTGTGTATGGGGTATCTCGGATAATTCTCCGAAGTCGTCTCATTTATTCCGAACGAGGAATAGACGTCCGAAATGCACGTGGAAACGTTTGCCGCATCTATTGCCGTGCTGTTCATGCATGCGTTTGCGTCCCGGCTGTTCACGAAGCATTTGAGGTAAGCCCAGTATTTGTCCGCCTGGTTCTGCATTATGCAGTATTGCCTTGTGTTCTCCTGTATTTCCCGTGCTCCTTGCATAGTATAGCCTACAAACTTTATCGAGATATTTGCTTTGTCGCCAAGCAGCTTCTGTACAGGAATGAATGCCTCCTGTATCTGTATTCCATACGGGCAGTAGCTCATCACGAAAACCTCTACCGTGGGTTTGTCGCTTTTGGGCGCTTCGCTCAGCTGCTGCTCGCCACTTCTGTTCTGGTTATTCGCCTGTGCTTCCAGCAGCTTGACCTGCGAATAGAAGTCGTCTATTTTCATCGCGCTACCGTACATATATTCCATATCTCTCGAAACCGGGACAGGAAGCGGCCTTCCGGTGTTGTCAGTGAAATTCAGCATTATGTACTGGCCGTTATCCTCAGCTCCGTTGAACGTGAGCGTCGTTTTCTGCCCGAAATTCACGCTTATGTATGTTTCTATCGTTTCCTTGAGCTTGATCAGTTTTTCAGTGGAAACGTTTACGTTTTTCGTAATATTGTTCGATAAACTCGCATTCGTTCCTCCGTCTATTCCTTGCGGAAGTCCGGTTGCGAGAAAATAGCCAATCGCGAGCGCGGCTATTGCAACTATCCCATAAATTATGAGTTCATTGTTTTTCATTCCAATTCACCCTTCCGGTTTTATTTGTCCCACAAGTCATTTATATCCCTTTCTTTTTTATTTTTATTGGGTTTAGTAGGAATCCAACACCTTCTGGAAAATCTCATACGGGAACGCGCCCTTTATGAAGAACGCGTAATCTCCTTCCGCATTTTTGGAAAGCGCAAGCATTCCCTTTGCCGCATAGTCCGGGTATTCGGAAAGAACCGCGAGCATTTTCGTCTCATTCGCGGTTTTCGGAAGGATGACAACAGAAGACGGTGTACCTGAAATTCCATAATCCAATGCGTCTGAAATATCCGCGGAAATCTGCGACTCATAATCAGCGCCTGCATAGCACGATAAGAACGCCTCCTGATTTATTCCAAAGGAGCCGGCATATTCGGAGAATTTCTGCGAAAGCGAATTGGCAGAAAGCCCCTCCCATTCCTGCTGCTTTGAGAAAAGGAGGGCATGCATCTCCCAGTATTTTCCGTGCGCGCCCGCGCACCTGGCAGCGGTCGCAGCGCTCTTCGCATTCTTATGAATCTGCGAAAGAGGGAAATCGCGCAAATAGTAATTTACCTTTCCATCCTTCACATAGTTCTCCTCTATTTTTTGGAATGTGTTTTCCGCATGCCTTTTGCAGTACGGGCACTGATAGTCGGTGAATTCCACAATGGTTATAGGCGCGTTTTGATTTCCGATAACCGGATTGGTGCCTGTTCCGATTTTGAAGGAAAGGTTGGTTATAGTTGTGCTGTCTTCCGGAACCGCACCAGGGCAGCCGGCAAGGAAAAGCGAAAATAAAAAGAGAAACGCAGCGTTTGCGAAAGACGCATATTTTGCATTCATGTTCATTTGTTCTCCCCTTTGTATACTCCCGAGTAGGAATGGGATGTCTTTTCCAGAAGTTTCACGAATACGAGTTGCCCTATCTTCGCATTCCTCTTCAGCACTGTGCCGTGCGGGTTTGCGACGATGAGGAGCGCCTCGCTTCTTCCCTCGTAGCCCGGGTCCCATACGGCGCATTCCAGCGTGATTCCTGAGCGCAGGAGGGAGGAACGGGGAAAGCAGAATGCAGCCGTATCCAGGGGAATATGCACATATTCGTTGAATATGACTTTGTACGCGCCGTGCTGGAGCCGTATCTCCTCTCCTGCAAAGGGAATGAGCTCCACCTCGCTTATCTTCCTCTCCTTGTTGTCGAAGTCGATTTTTCCCGCATTTTTGTAGGAATATGCTTCCTTAAGCGTTACGTCCACTCCTGCTGGCTGGAACTGGCTTTCCTCTATCGTCTCGCGCACGTGGCTGCCTTTCAGGAGCAGTTCTTTTGGTAGAATCAACGTCCCCACCTTCTATTCATCCGGAGCGTAGCTGTATTCCGCAAGCGCTGTCTTGTATTCGTAAAGTTCTTCGGATTTGAAGAACCGTTTTATTTCCTTTTCCGCCGTCTCGATGGAATCGCTTCCGTGGATTATGTTGCGGGAGGTGCTGATGCTGAAGTCGCCCCTTATGGTTCCGGGAGCCGCCTTCCTCGAATTAGTGGAGCCCATCATGTCCCGAACGACCTGGACACATTCTTTTCCCTCCAGTGCCATCGCCACTATCGGATGATGAGTCATGAATTTTTCCAGATCAGGGTAGAACGGCTTGGAACTAAGGTGGAAATAATGCTCCTTTGAAAGTTCCCTGCTCATCTTGAGCATCTTCATCCCTATTACACTCAAGCCGCGCGCCTCGAAGCGCGCGATTATTTTTCCGACCAGCCCGCGCTGGATAGCATCCGGTTTTATCAGGATCAACGTTCTTTCCATGGTTTCACCGCGTTGGTTAATGAAAAGAAAAAGAGCTACTGCCTGGCCTTAAAAACCCTCGCGCTCCGGGTCCACTTCACCTTTCTCCCTTCTCTGCCAAGCTTGAGCGTGTTTTTCCTGCACTTGCTCGAGCAGAAATAAATTATCGTTCCATCCTTTTTCGCGTGAACTATCCCTGAGCCTTTCCTGAGTTCGTCCGCGCAGAAATAACATGCAGGCATGCAAATCACCTTGCCCTTATCTCCTTCGCTTCCCTCTCGGTTTCGAGCAGCACGATCACCATGCCTTTCTTCACCGGGCCCTTTATGTTCCTCATTATTATCCTTCCCGCATCAAGGCCTTCGAGGACCTTGCAAAGTACCTGGTAAATCTCGCCGTATACCCCGGTCTTTGCCCTTACCTCAACAATCTCGGCGTGAAATCCTTCTGCCATTCAATCGCCTATTTCTTCGGAAGCCGCTTTATTATGTCAGCCACGGTTTCTTTCGCTCCGCCCGCGTTCTCTATCGCAACTGCGGAAGTTGGGACTATCAGCCCTGCAGCAGTACCTAATTCCTTTTTGGTGGCAATGAACGCACACGGTATGCCCTTTTCCTCGCAAAGGATCGGGATGTGCATCACGACCTCCTCGGGCTGAACATCCTCGGCAACAATCACGAGCTGCGCGCTCTTTTTCTCTATCGCCTTCGTAACCTCGTTCACTCCCTTCCTGATTTTCCCACTGTCCCTGGCTGCGGAAAGCGCTTCGGCAATCCGAACCTTGATTTCGTCAGGCGTAGGGTTCTTCACGTAGCTTGCCATTATTTCACCTCAAATTCTTTCATCGGTGCTTTTTCCGGCTCGTCGTCCCTAAGGGGCGATTCATTGCACTAGAATTAGCCGCAAAAGCATCACACATATTGCCGAAGGGGATTTAAAAGCTTACCTCCTTTCCCCGTATTCGTTCAGGAATTCGCGGTATTCATCGAGCATCGTCCTCGTTATCGATGGCTTCCGGGATGAGAGTATTTTGAGCAGCGCAGAGGTCGTTAGCTTCGGCGCGCCGCCCCTTATTTTCTGCCGCAGCGCCTCTATCTTCGCGCTCTGCACTATCGAGGAGATGTCCGCTCCTGAGAAGCCCTCGCTGTCCTGCGAAAGAAGCGCGAAATCCACGCCTTCAGCGAACTTCCCTAATCCTATTTTGAATATTTCCTTTCTTCCCTCGGCATCAGGGGGAGGTATGTAGAATATCTTGTCGAACCTTCCGGGCCGCAGGATCGCGGCATCGAGGATGTCCGGCTTGTTCGTTGCGCCGATCACCACCACTCCCTTGAGTTCCTTCATTCCATCCATTTCCGTCAGCAGCTGGCCCACTATGTCCCCTCCACCCATCGCCCGCGAAGGCGCAATCGTCTCTATCTCGTCTATGAAAACGATTGCAGGCGTGTTCTCCTTCGCCCTGAGGAACGATTCCTTGAGAACCGAGGTGGCCTGCGTATAGCCCTTTTTCATCAGGTCAGCTCCGCTAAGCGTTATGAATGACGCCTTGAGCTCATTCGCAGCTGCGCGCACTATGAGGGTTTTTCCGCACCCGGGCGGCCCGAACAAAAGTATGCCCTTGCTCGGCTTGACCTTGTATTCCTTCATCAATTCCTCGTGCATGAGCGGAAGCTCTATTGCCTCGAGCAGCGCGTTCCTCACTTCATCCAGCCCTGCGACATCTGCCCAGCGCACCCCTTCTTTTTCCTCCTTCGCTTTCTCCCTTTCCCTTCCCTTCCCGCCCATCCGCCTTTCGAAATCCATCCGGAATTTTTCATAATCTTCAAGGTGCGCGAGCGAAACCGAGGGCTTGGTGTGGCCTATTGTCGCGAGGAGGTCTTCAGTAGTTATTGGCAATTCCACATCCTTTTTCTGCGCCTCCTTCGCCACTGACTTCACCGTCTCGTTAACCACGTTTTTTATGTCCGCGCCGGAAAACCGCTCGGTTTTCTTCGCGAGCTTTTCGTAATCAATGCTCTGGGTAGGGTATTTCCTCAGGTGGACCTTGAATATCGCCTTCCTTGCCTCGTAATCCGGCACAGGCATATAGATTATCTTGTCAAACCTTCCAGGGCGAAGAAGCGCAGGATCCAGCTCGTTTGGTATGTTGGTCGTTCCGATCACCATTATCGGCTTTCCACTGCTCACCGCGCCGTCTATCTCCTGCAAAAGCACGCTCAGCACGCGCGGCGTTACGTCGTCGGTGTATGAGGTGCGGCTCTTCCCGATGGTGTCTATTTCGTCGAACATTATTATACATGGCGCGCTCTTCCTCGCGTCCGCGAAGAGTTCCGCTACGTTTTTTTCGGATTCGCCGTACCATTTGCTCAAAAGTTCGGAAGTATTGACGTAATAAAGCCGGTAGCTTATCTCGTTCGCGAGCGCCCTTATTATCATCGTCTTTCCTGTTCCCGGAGGCCCGAAAAGGAGTATCCCCTTGGGCGGCGTCAGACCGTATATATACGCAAGGTCCTTCTGCTCAAGCGGCAGCATCACCGCATCTCTTATCTCCTCCTTCACGTCCTCGTATCCGCCTACGTCCTCGAATTTCTCCCCCTTCTCCAGGGACAGGTCGTGTACGCCAAACTTCCCGAACTGCTTGAGCATTTTTCTTTTCATTATCGCACTCTCCTGGCTGAACTTGACGTTGTTGCTTTCCAGCAGCGCGATTATCCCGACTGAAGCAAGGGCGTAAACTATTATCTCGGCCCTGAAGGGATAATTGAACAAAAGCGAGATCATGTAGTCGCAGAGCGGAACGGCGAGAAGGAAAAGCGAAGACAACGTTTGCGCATGCTTCCCATGTATGCGTCCCGAAGTGAAGCTTATAAGATAAAGGACGAGTGACCACGTGATGAGCTGGATGAGCGCGCTGTCCGCAAACAGCATCCTGCTTATGTTCTCCATCGTCTTCCCGAGCGCTTCATTAAATTCGACTGCTCTGGAAAAGTCGAGAAGCGAAGCAAGCGCTGCGCCGAACTCCTGCGGAAGCTGCGCGAGCGGAACTTCAGGCCTGAGGAGCTGGAGCACCTGCGACGCCGGGGAATAAAGTCCGGTATTGAGAGGCATGTATGCGGCGTTCTGATAAACCCATATAGAGGAAAGGAAAAGGATTATGAAAACCGACGGCACCGAAACCAATATCGCCTTCGACGAGCCGAAATTCAGCGCTGCAATCACCATCCCGAGCATCACGAACCCGCCCAAGAGCGAGAGCGGAAAAGGCGTAAATGGTAGGAATATCAGGACTTCAAGGGCGGATATTATCCCCCAGTTTTCAAACGCCTCGAACAGCACTATTGCGGTTATGAGCACGAAAAGTAAGCCGAGCGAATACGACTGGTACGCGAATGCAGGGAATGCGAGCGCCACGCTCAGTATCGTGCCCACTGCAGGATTTCTGTACGCCACAGCGCCGCACAGGAACGCAAGAAGCGGCGAAACGTAAACCGGGTAGAACGGGATCGCAAGAAGAATAGAAAGCGCACCAAGAAAAACCAGAAATCCGTGCCAGAAATTCTCATCTGCCTGAAGGATTTTCGTGTACGCCTTTATCTTCTGGCCTGAGATGGTCCTCGTCTTCACCTCTTCGTTCTGCATATTGTCTGGATTATTTGATGAGGTTTTTAATCCTTGCACGTCCCGAAGAAAAATTCATCTGCCGAAAATCCGCTCAGATTCACTCCCTTTATCTCCTTCACGCTGTCGTTCGCGGACAAGTAGAGGGATTTGATCTTTGGAATCATTACGCCCGAGGAAATCCTGCCCTCATTTGCAGCGAGGCCGGAAGCGATCTCCTCGCTCACCAGTCCGATGCACAGCCCGGTTTTGCCTAAAATTTCCCCGGCCAACTTATTCCCTTTCGTGAGGTTTTCGAACCCTCCTTTTATGTGCATTATGTTCTTTACGTCTCCTTGCAGCTCATACATGTAAAGCGAATTGTCTATTTTCTGCTCTGAAGGTACGAGTAGAAACAGCGAGAACATCACAAGGACCAAAAACGAAAGGGTCGATTCGAGCAGTTGCATATAATTTCACCCACTATTTTTCCGCATAGGCGCAAAAATACAATTTCCTTATTTCATCAGCAGGTTCGTAGAGCACAAGCCGGTATATGCACGTCCCTTTCTTCTGGAAATCGTCATCTTCGAAGCCAATGATGAGATTTATGCGCAGCCGCTTTCCCAATTCCCTTTCCATTCCGGAAAAGTCGTTGCCCGTAATGAGGTTCGGCCGGACTTTCTTCTCCGGGAACCACTCTCCTTCTGTTTTCGCGAGCCCCACCCTTACGGCATAGTTGCTCGCAGAAACCAATTTGTCGAAAACAATCTGCCTTTCCATTTTTTCGTTTGTGCGCGCTTCCATGAAAGAAGCGAAAACAAGTGTAGATGAAACGATCAGCAGTATCGGGATGAGCGCGAAAAGCAGATCGAACGAAACAAATCCATCATATTGCTTCGCCATCGTTTTCACCAATTCCG
>JBGFRX010000037.1:0-10490 GCA_041694885.1 Microcaldota archaeon
CGCGTTCAAAGCGAAGATTTATAGGATGTAGCCGGTAATCACGGCCTCATCCAATAATCAGGCATTTTGCTGTACGCTTGTTCGTATCTGACCCCGCCTGCTCACTACCCTTTTAAATATGAACGAGGATATCAAACTTCAATCTGTTTGATTTACGGTGTGGAGATGAAAAAATACGAGGACCTGCTGGACGAGGCGTACAAGAGCATTCCTGAAAGGCAGAGCAGTGGAGAGAGGTTCGAAATGCCCAAGCTCGAGTCGTTCGCAGAAGGGAACAAGACCATAGTGAGGAATTTTGGCTCAGTAGTGGATGCGGTACGGAGAAAGCGCACAGAAGTGATGAAATACCTCTCCAAGGAGTTCGCGGTTCCAGTGAACATGGACGGCGAGCGCCTCATTCTCCAGAGAAAATTCTTCGGAGACCTTATAAACAGGAAATTCGAGGACTATGTAAACGCGTACGTGATATGCAAACAGTGCAAGAAGCCGGACACGCATATTGAGGAGCTCGGGCACGGTCTGAGGAACATCATATGCGAAGCGTGTGGTGCGAGGCAGCCGGTGAAGTGATATTTATGGCAGAACAGACACCTCCTTCTGGAGAACCACAATTCCACCTTCGCCTTCCGAGGGGAAAAGAAGTCCTTGGTTTGGTGATAGGCCTTGTGGGCGGAAGTAGAATGATAGTTACATGCAAGGACGGAAAGGAGAGGAACTGCCGCGTTCCCGGCCGCCTGAAGAATCGTGTGTGGGTGCGCGACGGCGACGTGGTGATAGTAGAGCCGTGGGAAATAGAAGGCGACAAACGCGGGGACATAATCTGGAGATACACTCCTCTGCAGGCAAAAGCCCTCAGGGAAAAAGGGTTTATTCGCTAATCTTATAAAGGGAAAATCCAGGTTTTTTGAACTGCCTCCTCCAAAAAATTTCCTTCAATCCTGAATCCACCCATCAACCCACCTCCAGATAAAATAGAACCAATTTAAGTATTCTGCAATTTATAAAAATGCATGGCAAAGGAGACGAAAAGTTCAGCAAGCGGAAAGAAGCCGAACAAGTACGTTTACCAACTCAAGGAGCGGCCCAAAATAGAAAGCGAAGTGCTCGACCGCTCCACTCTCATTTGTCTCTCTAAAATAATGAAGAAGGGGATAATAGAGCACCTTGACTATCCTGTCTCCACGGGAAAGGAGGCGGTGATATTCAAGGCAACAACACCTTCAGGCGCGAGCGTTGCGGTGAAAATATACAAGATAGAAACATCGCCGTTCCTGAAGAAGAGGGATTACATAATCGGCGATCCGAGGTTTGAGAAGATAAAATGGAGGGAAAAGGACGTTGTTTGCGCGTTCGCGAGGAAGGAATTCAGCAACCTCGAGATATGCGAGAATGCAGGGGTGCACGCGCCCAAGCCCGTTTTCCTGCTGGGCAGTGTGCTCGTGATGGGTTTTTTGGGCGAATCAGGGTTCCCCTATCCTAATCTGATCCAGACCGTTTGCGAGGAGAGATTTTTGGATTCAATAATAGAGAATGTGCGTAGGATGTACAAGGCAGGGCTGGTGCACGCTGATCTGAGCGAGTACAACATCATGGTTTCCAATGAAGGAGTACCGTATTTCATCGACTTCGGCCAGGGAGTTGTGCTTTCGCACCCCAAGGCAGAGGAATTCCTGGAGCGGGACATAAGAAACGTTCTGAACTTCTTCAGGAAATTTGGGTTCGGGAGGGATTTCGGAAAGACGATGGAAAGGATAAAAGAAGAATGATTTCTATCCACCGTTTTACCAGTTTTCCAGCGCTGCTTTGAAAGTAGCGTATTCATCCATGACTTCAAGGTATTTTCCATTATCGCGAATTCTGTCATTTGGCTGAATTTCTAGGTATTTTTTGCAAATATTCATGGCCGTCTCATACGCGCCTTCCATGTTGGTATCCCTTGCCAATCTCAAAAACTTTTCCAGCCGTTTTTTGTCCAGATCATTCTCGCCTTTCAATTTTTCGCGTATTTCGCCTTCAGTTTTTTTCAAATCAATCAACTCATCCGTAATGGGTCCGCCTTTTCCGAACTTTTCAAACGCCGCCTTCATCATGCTTGCTGCTTGCCGCGCACCCACATTCAATTTTTCTTTGGTAAGCATCCGTATCACTTCGTTTTTTTGGGAACTATCGCAAATTTTTCATTTATTGTCCTATTGACCATCGTTTCCATTATTTTTATTGCTTCGGTGTCACCTTTGCCGCTCTTCCTTAAGTAATGAAAAAGGGCGCTTTCGTCCCTTACCCAGGCTGGCATACTCTCTAAGAGCTGCTTGGTTGCAATGTCCAAAGGGAGATGTTTGATGCTTTCTTTTTCAAGATGAAACATTGCAATCTTGAATCTTATTGTTTCTATGAAACCCTCGGAAATACCGTGCTCGATAATATATTCGCTCAGGGCTTTATCAGCCGCCCATTTGCTTGCGCTGCCTGTGAACGACTTTATCTTTATTATGTGGAGATCGCCGCTTTGCCGCAGAAAATTCCGCTCCGCTTCATCAAGCGTTTCTTTCACGGTTGCCTCGCTTAGCCGGTCTTTGTTCCCCAGGATGCCAAAGCTCATGGGGCCTGTGGAGTATATCTTTGCATCAATGCCTTTTTTCAGAAATGCTTCCTTGAGATTTTTATAATACGCCGAACTTATGGTGTCGGTTGCCCCATGGCCTATGAGGTTGAGCAAGCTTGGGCCTACTAAATTGATGTCCGCAGGCACAACCGCCTTTTCGGCAACGGCCGATACCTCCCCGAGGGCGGCAGATACATTTTTGTTCATGCCTACCCTTATCATTACGTGCACGTCCATCGGACCCATCCATTTCTCTGCTGCCTCAGGCAGTTCACCTGGCACCGATTCCATGAGCGGTTTGAGCGCATTCTTTGTTTTGCCGCCAAGCTTTTCGAGCAATCCCCTGGTTTCAGCTTTATTCAAAAGCGTTTCAAGGGCGATTTTTTTGCCCTCGTCCAGAATTACAATGCTTTCCCCATCTTTTTTTACAAGCGCCGTGATTTCATGGATGCTAAAGCCCCCTATCGCTTCCTTCAATTCTTTATGCCGGACTTTCAATGCAGAGAGCACCGCTTTCATTTCCGCATTGACATCAGCAACTATTCTGGCGGCATTTTTTGCATTTGCCCCATACAGTACGAATACGAGTTCATCGCCTTCCTTCGTATTCCTGACGATGTCTATCCCATGCTTTTTGGCAATCTTGTAGAATACATGGAAATAGGCCTTAAGCCCCAAGTCGCCCATCTCGCGGCCCAGGTTGTTCAAAAGCCACGTTTTGCTTTTGTCAAAGACAAGAAATGTCATTTCCAGACCCTCATTCTTCATCCCCGCGATAACCTCTTTAGGAAAGCCGCGCATCGAAACATCGAACATTTCACCTGCCGCGTGTGTTTCGTTTGTTATCTGCGCCCACATTTTCGCCTGGTTTTTAAATGGGATGAGGCAGCGTAGATTATCCATCGCTTTGTTCAAAAATCCGATTTCCCGCCCTGCCGCTTCGTTGTATTCCTTTATGAGCGCCTTTGCGTTCATTGCCCCATAATCCCGTGAACTTATGCCGAACAGCAGTTCTCCAAGAAGCTTCATGCCTGCCTTGGCGTCAACATTCAGGGCTGCGGCCTGCGGCGTGGTGGCTCCGCGGCTGCTTATGATCGCCATCATGGTCATCGCGTCAATGCCAGTAAGCAAACTCAATTCAACGATATGGAATGCGTATTCGCGCGGCGTTTTCGATTCCCGCAGCGCCCTCATGTTCTCTCCGAGCCACCCGAAAGGCGCGACGGTTTTTAGCGCTTCCAGCGTTGTGTGCAATGGCATGGCCAGTGTTTTTGCCTGTTCTTTACTGATGCCCGTTACGAGTAGCTCCATAAATAGGTTAGATGCGCATCATGTTTAAATTACATCTTCTCCGGCGCCTCTATTCCCATGAGATGAAGCGCACTCCTCATCACATTCGCGGTGGCAGCCACTATGAGAAGCCGTTTCGCCTTTTCCTCTTCACTTTTCGCGTTCAGCACCTGGTTCTTAGTATAGAATTTGTTGAATATGGTAGAAAGTTCGAGCGCATAATCCGCAACGTAATGAGGACGCAAATCCCCTGCTGCTTTTTCCACTATTTCCGGAAAAGTGGAGAGCTGCCGCAGCACCGCCTTTTCATCATCATTGAATCCGCCCTGGGCTTTCAATTTCCCTATTTCTCCACCCCACCTGTGCAATATACCTAGAGTCCTTACGTACGCATACTGCAAATAAGGTCCGGAATCTCCTTCGAGCGAAAGCGCCCTGTCCCATTCGAATATTATCTTTTTCTCCGGGCTAGTGCGCAAAAAGGAGAATTTTATCGCCGCAATCCCGACTTCTTCCGCCACTTTTTTCTTTTCCATGGCTTCCATTTCCTTGGTTATTTTTTCCGATGCCCTCTTTTTCGCTTCTTCTATGAATTCGTCAGCAGTGTACCCTATCCATGTCCCTTCCCTTCCTGAGAATCTCTCATCTTTCAGCATAACGTGCTCGTACGCAAGGTGGACAAGGTTCTCCGCCTCCTTAACATAGCCGAGAGCAGCGAATGTGTTCCTGATCACTGCCTGCGGATAGCTCTGCTCCACGCCTATTATGTTTATCACTTTCTCCGCATGCCCGAATTTTTTCGCCTTCCCTTTAGGAGCAGTCATCTCCGCAGTCATTCCATTCGGCTGCTTTATGAAATCAGAATAGGTGAAATCACTGCAAAGAAGTCCGAACTTCCAGAACTGGAAAATTATGTCCTTTGCGATATAGGTAGCGGTTCCGTCACTTCTTATGAGCACCTTCTGGTCGTCCTTCTGCTCTTTGTATTCTTCGCCCAATTGCACGATCCAGCAACCCTTGTTCTTTCCCACGTTTTCGGGACGGATCGCGCTGCTCTTCTTCATTTTCTCCATTCCTTCCGCAAACACATTCCTGATTATGTCGCTCTCGAAAACCAACACATCGTGGCATATTCCAAGTGAAAAATCCGTTTCATATTGCGCCTTCACGACTTCTTCGCTCAACCAACGCGCCTTTTCGGAAATCTCGTTTCCGCTGTGCTCCATCTGTCTGAGGGTTTCGCGCACTGCGTTCAGCGTTTCGGGATTTTTCTCTATTTCGGAGGCGATCTGCACATATTGCTCTCCAATAAAATGGTCTAATTTCTTGTCCGGCTTTTTTCCGAAATTCAAATATCCATACAAGCTCTGCGCGACCTGCAAACCCAAATCGTCTATATAGTCCATCACTTCAACGTTTTCGCCGCTAAAGGAGAGTATTTTCGCAACAGAGTCGCCTAGAAGCGCATTCCTCAGATGTCCTATATGCCATGGCTTGTTCGGGTTCACGGACGGGAATTCGATTATCGTCTTTCCTTTTTTCTTTTTCCCTTCGCCATATTTTTCGTTTTTCGCCGCTTCTTCCGCAACTTCCGAGAAATTTTTTGCCGAGAAGAAGAAGTTTATATAGGGCCCTGCAGCAGCAACCTTTTCCACATATTCGTTTTTTTGGACTTTTGCAGTTATCTCTTTCGCGATTTCAACCGGATTTTTTCTTTGCGCCTTGGCAATATCAAATGCGATGCGCGAACTAATGTCCCCAAAGCCGCTCTTGGGCATTTCGAGAGATGCAAGCGTAACATCAGCACCAACTCCTGCTGCATCAGCCAGTATCCTGGAAATCTCTCCCTTGACGTTAACCATGACTCTGATTCGAGACACAATATTTTAAATATGATAATTGTAATCTGCCCATGGACTACGTATATCTCGCGCTTGTGCTTGCCTCGCTGCTTATTTACAGTCAGCTGCCCTTTTTCTGGCTTTTGAGGCACATGCTCAAGCTGAGGTACGGTTCATGGCTTGCGCTCGACATAATACTCATACTCACTTTCGCGATGGCAGCAGTGGTCCTTTACGCTATTTTTTCATCCTTCATATACGTCAAATCAGAGCTTCCCCCCTATTCCGGAGCGTTCGGCTGGCTGCTCATCGCAGCAGCGCTTGCAACAGAGGCATGGTCGCTTTACCTTCTCGGAAGGAAAATAAAGGCGCAGAAAGGCGCTCTCATCATCTCAGGTCCATATGCAGTTGTGCGCCATCCCATCTACCTTTCCCATACAATAGCCAATTTCGGGATTTACCTCGTAACAGGAGCACTTATTCCCCTCTTTGTGTTCGCCGAATGGTTAGTCTTGATAAAACCGCTCGTGGACGTGGAGGACGAGGAGCTTGCGCTGAGGTTCGGGGAGGAATTTTTGGAATACAAGGAAAAAGTGCCCCAGCTCATCCCGAAATTGCAGAAATAAAGTGAAAGCATGCCAAACAAACCGATAAATCCCCATGCGCTCTGCGCAGTGCTCATTGGAAAATTCGTGGAGATGGGGCTTTTGGACGAGAAAAAACTGAAAGGGAAAAAGAACTATTTCCTGACCGAACAGGGACGGCTTGTCCTGGCGAATTTCGGGATAGACGAAAACGAATTGTACGCAAAGCGTCCGCCGCCAAAATAGCAGCGGAAGGCACCTTCCGAAATATATTTTATTGGATTCTGGCAATCCTTCTTATGGTCGGAGCAAAAGGCGCATATCTGAAACGGCTAACCTCGAAATTGGCCATCAGGTCAGTCGAGGTCGGGAAGGAGATGGAAGGGAGCACTCCGCCCTCAGTATTCATAGGAAGCTACAACTACCCGAAAGTGTTCGCAGGTCCGATGCTCGCGCCTGAGCACGGCGACACTTCCATAATGGATTCCCCGGAGCAGTGGATTCCACAGCGCACCACGCAGGAGCGGATAATAGAATACAGGATGAACCTCGTGCGCGGGAAGCGCGAAATAAGCGTGAAGGACGTGGACAGCAAATTCGTGGAAAGGATAAGGGACGTAACCCTTGCTTCGAAATCAGTGGAAAGCGGCGCCAAATTCAGCTACGTGCCGCGCGGAAGCTCTTTCAGCGACGAGCATCTCCCGCACGGTCCGAGTGGGATGTTGGAAAAATTCGAAACCGGGAACTGCACATGGGAGCACTCCCTTGAAAACGTCTATTACGATACGGATTTGAAGGCAGCTGAGGCGATAGTCGCACTCCACGGACAAGGGCTCGAATTCTCGCGTATACAGAAGGCGCTTTCGACCGGTTCTATGGGGCTGGGGAAAAACAGGAAATTGGTTCCGACGCGCTGGAGCATAACCGCAACCGACAGCGCGCTCGCGGACAATTACCTGGAAGAGGTAATGTATTGCGAATCCATAGATACGTTTAGGGTGCATGAGTCGTCATCGCTCAACAATCATTATGCCGTGATTCTCGTTCCCGGCGCATGGCAGTACGAGTGGTACGAGGCCTTCTTGCACGTGCTTGGAAAAGAGGAACTGATATTCAGCGACTACGAAACGAACCGGGGGAAGAAGAGATACTCTTCTGTGGGCGGCTGCTATTACAGCTGCAAGTTCGCCCTTCTCGAGGCACTCGCGCGCGAGAAAAAGCAGGCAGGAGCGATAGTGCTCAGGGAAGCGTACGAGGGCTATGTTCCCCTGGGCGTGTTCAACGTGCGCGAGAACGTCCGGGAAGCGATGAGGAATGAGGGAAAGGAATTCGGGAATTTGAGGGCAGCGCTCGATTATGCGCAGCAAAAACTCAAGCTCCCCATTGCGCGCTTCGTTTCGGAGGGCGTACTCCTTGCGAATTTATTAAGCGGAAGACAGACGATTTTCCCTTTATAAAGCGCCCGGAATCCAGGAAAGGTTTATTTATTTTCCCGATTCATTTTCACCAGGTGGGAAAATGGCGAAAATCCTTGTGGGCGAAGTCGCGCATTTTTTCGGCAAGATAAACGTCGCGGCGCTGAAGCTGAACAGCGGGCTCAACGAAGGGGACAGGATCTCCGTGGAGCACAGGAACGGCACGGTCGTGCTCGAGCAGATTGTGGACTCGATGGAAGTGCAGCACAAACAGGTGCAGTCCGCAAAAGCAGGCGACGATGTAGCGATAAAGACGACCGGAAAGGTGCACACCGGAAATCTCGTGTACAAAATGAGCGAATAGAAGGAGAAAAGCGTTTTTTATTCTTTGCACGGAAAATAGTGCCATGAATGAAAGCGCGGAAATCTGGAGCGACGCAGCCAGGTGCCTCGAGTTCCAGCGCGATTTCCAGGGGGCTGCGCAATGCTACGAATTTGCGAGGAAGGCAGGAGACGAGAGCCCGGAGACGCTGCTCAACTTAGCCGCATCCTATATCCATCTCTACGATTTTTACAGGCAGGATAAATACCTCGAATCAGCAAAAAAGTTCCTCATCTCTGGATTAGAGAAGGACGAGCGCAACCACCGCCTCCACCACTATCTTGGCCTCGTTTATCTGGCGCTCGGGGAAAGGGAAACAGCAGCAGAGGAATTCTTCGCAGCGCAGGAGCACAAGGTGGAAGAGGAGATAGCGCAGTTCGGTATTCCTGAAGAGACGCCTGCAGTTTACGAATCGAAGAAGCATGATGTTTACGAGCTCTTCCCGGATCCAGCGCTTTACCGGCTCTTCGACTTGGTGAAGGGCTTTCCCTTGGACAGCGCGCTTTTCCAGAACCTGAAGGATACGTACGGGGAAAGGGACAGCACCTCGCTTCTCGCACTTTACTTGCGCTCGACATACTACAAAGTGTTCGAGGATAAGGAATTCGCCTCTGCGCTCGGGCTCTCCACAAGCCAGTCCAAATGGGAGGCGCTGCTCGTGTTCTTCGTGCGGGGCATAAATTCCGAATCGAAATCGCTCGTGAAAAATGCGGTGAAAGGAGGCAAGCTCAACACTTCCCTTCTTCCTGTGTACAGCAGATTGTTTGTTGAGAGGTACAGGCGCGAGCTGCTTTCCAGTGCCCAGGATATGGAAGGAATGAAAGCACTCATAATGCTTCCGCTCAAGCGCCTCGAAGCGCTCGAGTCAGCGTGCGAACTCGCGAAAAATGCGCGTACAGGAAAGAAATCCGCAAACGCAATAGTCGAGGCGCTTGCCGAAGGAGGGTTCGCGCACAGAAAAAACAGTTTTTTCATTTTTTCCGAAGCGCTTCTTAAGGATTTTGAAGGTGTGGAGCGGCTGAAAGCCAAACTGTCAGCAGGTGAATACGATTCCGAATTCTTCATACTAGTGCATGGGCTGCTCAAGCGCAGGCGCTTCGAGTACGCTCTTTCCATTGCGAAAAAGGTGAAGGGCCTTTACGAGGAAGGGGAAGCGACCGCGTACGTGAAGGACATCCTTTCCTCGGTTTCCCTTTCGGAAGAAGAGCAGTTTGTGCTTCTTTCCGAAATTTAGATGTGCACGATGCAGAGGTTCGCGAAAACCGGAGCACCATAAGTGCACTTGATCTGGTTGTTGAACGCGCGCACGATCCCCCTTGCGTCCACTGTAAGCGTGCCGTTCGCGAGTATGTTCAGAACCTGGAGTGTCATATTCTCGTTTGCGCTTCCGTCCGTTCCGAGGTAGAGGTATTCGAGCGTGCTTCCGCTTGCCGGAGAATATGTCCATGTGAATCCAGTTGAATCCAACATGTTATTACACTCCACTTCTTCGTTCTTACTGTCGTAGCAGGTCGCGCTGAACGTGTAAAAGTCTGGCAGGCGTATTTCGCTCGGTCCGCTTATTTCGCAACTCTCGAGCGAGCAGCTTATGAATTCGGTGTCGTTGTTGTTGCTCGGATCCTCGCTCACTGCGGAATCCGAGTTCGCAGTTGCCCTTATCCCTATGTACCCATAGCCCCTGCACATGTAATCATCAGTGCTTATAGTCTGGCTTGCTCTGCTCGCAAGCGGGTCTATTGCATAAGTGACCGGGTTGGATATTTTGGGGCAGTCGTCAAAGTTCGGGGCAGTGCAGTGCATTATGCGCACGCTGAGCTCGGATGCAGGAACGTCCCCAGGCCCTTCGTTGTGCACGGTTACGTTCGCATAACTCGATTCCTCCTGGTTCATCGCGAACTTTTCAGGATAGATCCGGGGAGTGAGATCCCCTTTCTGTGCAATTAAAACAGTTATGCTTGCGTTCGCGCTCGCATTAGCAACCCCTCCGCACACAGAGGCGCTTGTATTCGCGAAAACCCTCAGCGTTACGTCCGAAGGCGGATTCCCGGCTCCGGTGTAATTCAATGCGCCTGCGAAGCCCCTGCTCGCTCCTGTGGCAATCTCCACTGGAAGCGCATCAGAAGGAGTGAAAATGAAATTAGCGCTTGCGTTGAACGCAGTTACGTTAAGAGGGACATTGCCCGTGTTCTGCACAGTAATGGTTATGCTTGCCTCGTTGTTCGTGAATGAAATAGGCGAAGGAAGCACGCCCGTCATCCCAACCCCTATGTACCGGCATACGCACACGTTCCCTGAGCACGTCTGGCCTGGAGGACAATCAGTTGGAGGGCCCCATTCCGTGCACCCATCCCCGTTGTAATCCCCGCATGTCTGGAT
>JBGFRX010000013.1:0-46286 GCA_041694885.1 Microcaldota archaeon
GGGCAAGGAAAACGTCGAATGTGAGAAGGAAGCCCTTTTTCATCTAAACACCTTCAGGCGCACGAGCGCGAGCGAATTGTTCAGGGTGGAAAGGCGCTCGATTGTGAGGGTGGTGTTTTGGCCTGTGCTGTTGGCGCCAAAGGAATAAACCGGTTCGCTGTTGGAATTCAGGATTGTGATTGAAAAATTGTATTTGGAAATGCCGAGCCGGTCTTTCACCAGGGAGTAGTTGGTAGCCATGAGTGCGCTCACCTTGTTTTCGTCAAGCACGCCCATTTCGTATTCCATTCCATAGTTGTTCACGGCGCTTTCGTTCAGGGTATGCCAGTTCGCCGGCTCGCCCCTGCTAAGAAGTTCCTCCATCGCGTAATACGCCTTCGTTTCCATGTCCTTTTTTTCAATTGAAAGCGCAACCCCTTCGTAGAAAAGGGAAAAGAGGGCGAGCGAGAGTATCAGGGCTGCGAGCATTCCGGTGATGCCGAAGAGCGCGTCAATAGTGGAGAACTGGGCTTTAGAGCGCTTCAACTGAAACCACCCCATATGTGTTTTTTACTCTTATTCCCCCAAGAGGCACTTCGGTGTTGTTGGTCCTGTTCGTGAGCAGGGGCCAGTCGTAATATGCGCTGCCCACGCGCACGTTGAGGAATCGTTGGTCTATGGAGGCGCTCGCGTTTTCCGCGCCTATATACACGTCCGCATATGCGCCGTCTCCTCCAAGGAAAACCGCGTTCATCGCAGAGCCGAGGTCGCGCGCAACCATGAACGCGTCCATGGAATTTTTCGCGTGCGCTATATTGACTATCTGGCCTCCTGCCAATGAAATGGACAAAAGGAAAACAATCAAAACCCCGGAAAGCACCATAAGCATTTCAGTGGATGCCTGCCCTCTCAGCTGTTTTGCGTTATGGGTTTCGCGTTTTGGTTCCGCTTTCATCATAATCACTCCATTATCTGCGATTGATTGAGCGCATAGTCGATTGTGCGCGCTGAAATTGCAGTTCCGTTCGCATTGAGGATGGAGGCGTTGAGCACGCCCCAGTAGAATGTCTTGTTCATCTGCGCAAGGATTATCCTTCCTGCAGGGTTCGCGCCTATTTCTCCAAGCGGATTCACTTCTGCAGCTGCTGAAAAACGTGCAAGCGTCTGTCCGGTTGCCGAGGATACGCTGATTATGCTGCCCTGGGCGAAGCCAGTGGTGATGTCGTGGGTGCTGCTGAGCACCTTCATCCTGTAATCCGACGCAGTTCCTCCTGTGGAGCCGGATGCGCCGAAATCAGCAGGCGCGTAAACGAGCGCATTGCCCAGGAACAGCATGCTCCTGTTCTTTGCAAGGAAAACGTCCGCCTTCGCACCCAAAAGCGCGGGCGGGTTGTTGCCCCAGTCCCCAAAAACCATTATCTTGTAAAACGATTCGTCCACTGCTCCGGAAGTGATGTTGGAAGCGTATGCACTATCCATGAACCACCTGTACGTGTACGTCTGCGAAGTGTTGGCATAGAGCTCCACGTAATCCAGAAGCATGTAGTGCTGCGCGTTTCCGCTCGAGGTATGGGTTATGCGCGCCACAGCCCTGCTGCCCTGCACGTATGATGAGGCGGGAAGATTGGAGAAGTTGTACCAGCGCAGCGTGTTGCTCGCGTCCAAACGCCCCAGGTTCACCCATGCAGAGGAAAAATAGTTCCACAAATAGAAATAGACCCCGTGGCCCACGCTTCCCTGGTATTTGCCGTACATGTTCACTGCGAATTTGCTCGCATTAGTGGAGATATTGGTGAAATTGAAGAAGAAATCGAATGCAGGTTCGGTTATGTCCGTTTCGTTTATTATCCATGAGGCGCCGCCCAGCGCGAACGTTGCAGTGTAATTGTTGATTGCTCCTGCTGAAATGTTCACTGCCTGCGATGAAATGAAAACGGTCTGCGAAGTGTTGGAACTGTTCTTCGAATTTGCCGTTATCCAATTCACCCAGTCGTTCTCAGAAGCAGTGGGGGTTGTTCCGTAATACACGAACAGGATTTCCTTATATACTCTGAAAGAATAGACCGAATTTCTGCTCGGGATTTCATCACTATCATAGCATGCGATCACTGCCTCATGGATTCCCCTGGACAACTGGCCGAGCACAACGGTGATATTTTCGGAAGGCGAATCGTATGCGCCGTCTACTGCGCTCATCGGGTATATAAGCTCATTATCCAGCGTGAGCCAGCAGGAGGTTATGTTCTTGTTGCTGTTTGCGGAGCCGTTCGCGAACGCTCTTATGCTTATTGAAGGAGTGCTGCTGTATGCTGGCTTGGGCGAATGCACCACGTTCTGGATGGTGATGTTATTGTAAGGCGGCTTCGCATACACGCCCAGCGGAACGGAAACATTGTACATCGCGTCTCCAGAGAAAGTTATGTTTCCATAATAGTTGCCCGTAGACGCGTTTTCAGGAATGGAAAGCAAGAGCTTCTTCAATAAACAGGAATTTGGCTGGAGCGGACCGCTTGAAGAAGTGTTGAACACCCATGAACCGGGTTCACCTCCGGAAGGTATGTAGGAGACGTTATTTATGGAAATGTTGATTGCGCACACCATGAAAGTTTCCGATGTATTTCCCCCCAACTTCAGGGAAACGTTCCAGCTGGTTGGCGAAACGCTCATGTTCTGCGCAATCACCTTCACTGTGTTATTTATCAGCTGGGAGTAGGCCAAGTCCCCGGAAACGTTTATGCTTCCGTAATAGGTTCCGGGCGATGCGGAAACAGGAACAGTCACTGTAAGCGTCTTGACTGCGCACGTGCCTGAATTTATCGGGCCTATTGGAGTTATGCCCGTTATCCAGGATGCGGTGCTTCCTGCAGTAGTGAAAGTTACGGTCGAGAGATAAAGGTTCTCCGTGCATATTATGAAGTCCTCGGTGCTGTACGCGCCAGGTCCGAGCGTTGCGTTCCAGGAAACAGGACTAACGGTCATACGTGGGGGAAGCACGCTCATGCTGATGGTAACGCCTATACTGAAGTTGTTGGTCGGAGTGACCGCTGAAACGTTCAAGGTGCCGTTGTAGATGCCAGTTGTAGTTAATTGAGGAACCACAATGGTGATGTTTTTTGAGACGCATTCCGAGACGGATATCCTGGGAATAGGGTCAAGATTCGACAGCCAGCTGCCCGGCCCGCCTGAAGAAGGCGTGAACGTTACGTTTGTTAGTGCCTGGGGGCCGTTTGTGCATATTATGAATGTCTGGGTAAGGTTTTGGCCCGGCCCCAAAACCGCGGACCATTCCAGTGGATACACGGTCATATTGGAAGGGATGGATATCATTACTCCGATTTCGGCGTAGAGCGCAAGGTTCTGGGTGTCGTTTAACAGAGAGGAGTTTGCGTTGAATCTGATGCTGCCGGAATAGCCGCCTGCTATGTTCGATGCGGAGAAAAAGAGAGGGATCGTCCTTTCTCCGTACGGAGCGAGAACGAACTCCAGGTCAGAAGAGGAAACGGAAAGCGCAATTGCGGAATGCTGCCAGTTCACAAAGCCATGAACAGTTATACTCTCGTTTGCAACGTTCGTTATTTTCACGTACTTTGTCACGTTGGAATTCGGTATTATGGTTGTGGAAACAAGACTGGGACTCATCCGAAAGAGCGAATTTCCGAAATAAACAGAGTTGCCGCGGGACATTATCGTGACCTCGTGCGCGCCTGCTGCCTGCGGAAGAGTCCCGTAAGCGGGGAACTCGAGATTTTCCACATGATATGTTTCGCGGGTCTTGATCACAACGGAATCGTTCATTATTCCGGAGCTTTCCGGAGAATATGTGGAAGGAAGAATTATCGTCAAGGTCTTCGTCGCATCCTCTCCCTGCGTGTAAACGTCCCTTGCTGCTGTCGCAAGGTCTGCGACCGTCTTCTTCGCCTCCGCATTCTCCTTCTGTATTCCAATGGTTATAATCTGCTCGGAGACGATGAAAAATACGGCTGAGAGGACAACTATGCTGACCGCCAACACGAGCATGAATTCCACGCTCACCTGGCCGGATAATGTTCTTTTTCTTTTATGCTCCATCGCTTCACTTCGCGGTTTTTGGATTCGTCAGGGCATTTCGCGTTCCCGGTTCCGTTTCCTGCCCTTTGGACAAACGCGGTTGAAAAGCCAGCAGCTTTCCGCAGGAGGACTTTCGAAGCGCCGGAAACAGGAAACAGTCCGCAAATGCAGCTGCTCATTTTATGGGTCCGAACACCTGGGCTTCCGGGAACACTATCACTCCCTTGTTGGTTATCGTGAACGGGCATATCTTCTCCAGATGGAAAGTGTCGCGCATCTTTATCACTTCGAGCGCCCGATTCCTCGAGAGCTCCTTGCGCAGGTAGTATGTGAGTATCACTCCGTCCGAGAGGAATATCGAGCGGTCCTGAGTGCGCTCCCACTCGGTCTCTCCAACTTCTGCTATGACGAGTGTGGTTATGCCCCAGCGCCTCAGTATGGTGAACAAGTCCAGTATTGCCTCGCTTTCCCTGTATGCGTTCTCGAAAAGCAGAGTGTAGGAAGTTAGCGAATCAATCACCACGCGCTTCGCGTTTATCGCGTCTATCGTATCTTTTATCGAGCCGCCGCCTTCACTCAGTATGCTGTCCACTTCGTGCGGCTCGTATTTTATGAACGCGAACTTGTTCTGCTCCTCCAATTTCTTCAAATCCCAGCCGAAAAGTTCCGCATGTCTGTAAATCGCCTCCTTGCTTTCGTTGAATGAGATGTATATTCCGTTCTCGCCGTATTTCGATATGCCGTTGTTTAGATACTGGAGCCCGAATATCGTCTTTCCGGTTCCTGCGCCTCCGGAGAGCATGACCGTGCTTCCGCGCACGAACCCACCCTGCACTATTTCGTCGAAGCCGTCTATTCCGGTCGGAACGCGCTCCACTTTTATCGCAGTTGCAAGCTGAACGAACGACAATTCCTCTCTGAGCTTTTTCGAGATGTCCGCGAATTTTCTTCTCACAGCTGCGGGCTTCGCGTCGTCTTTTGCAGGTGCAGTTGTCGCTGCTTTGCTCTGCGGAGAAGCCGCTGCCTTTGCCGCCTGCTGGACACCCTTCACAGGAACAGCTGAAAATTTCGCTGCAGCTGCTGCGCTCCTCGTTGCTCTCGGTTTTGGCATGTGGATAAATTCGTTAGAAGATTTATAAGGTTTTGCGCCCAAGTTTCTCTCAGACCCAGAAGTTTCTGTAAAATGAATGCAAAGCGCGCAGTAGAGAAAGGTGCGAAGGTGCATAAAAAATGGAAATGGTGGTATTCGTCCTCAATTTTGCGTCCGGAATCTCCATGCTGCTCGTAATCTATGCTGCGTACATGATGGTGAGCAACTCTAAGGGTGATTTCGCGAAGGCGTTCAAGATCATACTTGTGGGCCACACCCCGAGCGTGATGATACATCTGCTTGGCTCGCTTTCCTATTTCGGAATCGAGATAATTCCGTACGGAAAAGGCACGGCATACATCGCGCTCAACCTCTCTAGCCAGATTATCAGCGCGCTCTCGGTGTTCATAGCGATATATGTGATAAAACGCGCGCTCTACGACAAAATAGAGAAATTCCTGACCCAGTTCAGAAAGAGCGGCGAAAGCCCTAAAGAGAGGACGGGAAACAAGAAAACAAGGAAGGGGAAGCGCAATGGTTAGCGGCAATGCAATGCTCTACCTCTCAAGTGCGCTCGCGATAGTCATGGTGATCACATTCTCCTTTTACATGGTCAGGAACACGAAGGGAAAGATGAGCGAGGGCTTCAAGATAATGCTGCTCGGCCACATACCGATGCTGCTCCTCCGCGTCGCAGAATTCGCGCTCATCTGGTATGGGGATTATTCGGTAAGCGACCTCAAGCTTTCTTTCCTGGAGCAAACCACGCAGATTATTGCCGCGCTTTCCGTTTTCATCGCGATTTATATAATACGGAATATGGCTTTTGTAAAGCAGACGAGGCATGCCTGAGATGAAGGACTACGCAGAGCTGATGAAGAGAGTGGAAAACGGGGCCACGGTTAGCATACGCCATGACCAGAAGACGGAGAGCGCCCTCTTGGATGGGTTGATAAGCCGCAAAAAAACGCTCGGTGTTTACCTGACGACGAAGCAGCCGCACGGCAAGATAATCGAGACCCTGGAGAAGGAAGGGATAGATCACACCTCGCTGTTCTTTTTGGACACAGTAGGAAAGGAAGGCGCAAAGGAGGACAACGTGTTCATACTGCGCGACCCCTCGGATTTGACGGAGCTCTCGGTTGTGATAACCGAGGTCATGGAGAACGAGGGTATAACTTTTCTGATAATAGATACTGTGGGCGGGCTCGAGACCTATGCGGAGAGTACGAGCGCGAAAAAGTTCCTGCACGCGCTCGTTTCCTATGTAAAGAAGCTCGGCAAATCGCTCGTGATGGTTTACGACGAGCAGGGGAGCAAGGAATTGATGGATTTTGCAGCACAGATCTCGGATTATAGAAAGTAGGGCAAAACACGGAACTCAATCGGAAAGAGCACAGCTCTTTATCGATTTGCGGCCTAAAGTCGCATGAAATGCCGGACACTCATGCGCTCAGTTTTTCCATCTGCGCAGTGGCGAGCGAAGATAGTGAAGTGGCGAATGTTTCAGGAAGCTCCTTGGAGGAGAAAAGCACCAAGTTTACATAATGCTGCTTGCACATCGCCGAAAGCGCGTACAGGAATCTGGTCGTTGTGCGTTCGTCGTTGTAAATCAGTACCGAGGAAAGAGAATCGAGGAAAAGAAACCTGAAGTCGTGCATCTTCAGCATGCGGGAGAGCACTACCATCAGCCCCGTCAGGTCTCCTGGGAACGATACGAAAAACGCGTTTTCCAGTTCCCCTGTCCTTTCGCCCGTGTGCGTAGAAATGACGTCTAAGAAAAGGAGGCGGTTCTTCTGATCTATGTCCTTGAACAGATCTGCGAGCGAATTTGCCGGTTTGTTGAACGTAACATAAACAGCGTCGCCCTTCTTCCTGACCAAAAACGTTTCCATTACCTTGAGAAGATGCTTGTTGTAGTTCAAAGTGTCCATGGACAGCATAAATGTTGAAGGGGAATGCGTCCGCACCAGCTTTTCGTCAAGCATATTTTCCGGTTCCATGCCTGCCATGATCCATTGTGATGACTGAAGAAATATTAAATACTTTCGAAAGGCCGGAAAAAAAGCGCACTGGCCGGTCCATGTTCCCGTAAAGCGAGAGCATGGAGTCAAGACCTGCGTAGCGCGAGAACCGCGCAGTGAAGCGGAGTGCGAACTCCGGCTGGACAGCGAAAAAGGAACGCAGGAGCGTGTGCGCCAGCATGTCCTTTTCATTTTCCATTTTCCATTTCAATTCGTATTCCTGGGGCGAATGTGCATATAAACCGGCAAGCCGCGCTCCTGCGCTTCCGAAGACCACACCGCCTCCTGAAGATGACTTCACCTGGCCTGCTGCGTCTCCGACTAAAAGGACGTTGGTGCTTCCGAATGATTCTGCGATTTTTGCCCGCGGTTCTATCGGGATCAGCCGGCCCATGGGCTTTCCGCTCTCCTTTGCCCCGGTTTTTTCAATGAGGAAATCGAGCCCTTTCTTCATTTTTGCTGCATTGCCTTCGGTCGTGCCCATCCCTATTTCGGCCTCGTATTCGTTGTACGGAATGAGCCAGCCGAAAAATCCGGGAAACTTTTCGTTGTCGTAGAACATTAGGACTGTGTTTGGTTCGTCCGTGCTGATTTTCACCTTTGTTTTAAGGGTGAATGCGAATTTTTTTATTTTCGGAAAATTGAAATGATGGGCAGTATGGGAAAGCGTGCCATCCGCACCAATGATGGTTTTCTGTTTACTGGCTTCGCAGCAGTGCGAAAACCTCTTGCCGTAAAAAATTTTTGCGCCTTCTTCTTCCGCGTTCTGCGCGAGCGCATGGTCGAAGGCAGCGCGGTCTATCACGCACGCGGTTTCCGCTTTTCGGTCTATGACGAACTCTTCTCCTGCGAAATCAAACACCGCGCGGCTTATTTTGTTTATCGTATAAGGCCTGTAATCAACAATGTCGGA
Organism: Microcaldota archaeon; assembly: GCA_041694885.1. Lineage (GTDB taxonomy): Archaea > Micrarchaeota > Micrarchaeia > Anstonellales > Bilamarchaeaceae > JAHJBR01. The sequence continues at coordinate 8,054 of JBGFRX010000013.1, forward strand.
AAGGGACTGGAGCCCTTCTTTTGAGACGAGGCCAGAGCAGTGCTGGGGATAGCCGGCCTTTTCATGCTCTTCGTAAACCTCCACTTCATGTCCGGCCCTCAGTGCTGAGATGGCAGCTACGCTGCCTGACGGACCGGCACCGATAATTCGTACTTTCATGCGTTGATATCTAAGATGAAATAAATAAATGTTAGTGGGAGAGCCCGGAATTTCACTGTTTCCAATTTCGCGTCTTTCCGATCGGAACACGATCGAAAAGAGCTTCGCTCTTTTCCTAGCTTGCAGCCGAATTGTCGACTGCGTGAAACCGGAAACTGTTTTGAACCGGGATAACCAGCTCCCAAAGCTGGCAGCATACCAGGTTGGCTCACTCTCCCTTCAATGAAACTCGATCGTGACACCGTGTGGCGAATCCCCAACTAAAGTCCGTTTGGACGACGAATCGTCGAAAACAGGAAACCCGAAACCGCTTATTTGCAGCAGCGATTGTTTTAAAAGAAAAATTGCGGCCGCCGGGGTTTTCAGTCAGTCCCGACGTTGCCCATGCCACCTTTTGAGGAGCTTTGGGCGTTCTCGGACGCTATCAGACCTTCCCATTCCAACCCAATCTGCTTAAATGAACAGATGAGATCCGATACCGTGGGCCCAAGGGGACACTTTTCCCTTGGATTGACATTTGAACCCGGGTCGCGGAATTGGCAATCCCGTATCCTACCATTGTCCGTCGCTCTAGCGTTATTAGAGAAACCCTAGACTACGACCGCAAATAGAATATTAGTTGCATTGTGTTGTCCCGAATTAACTCGCTCCTGCAAATTTGTTTTCATCGTCGCAACTCTTAATTGTTTCGTTTCTTCCTGTAAAAGGCCCCGGTCGCGTCAAAACTGGAAACCCGGAACTGGCAACCGCCTATTGACGGGAAGTAGGGGAATTATAAACTCTTACTTACGTTGCGCGAACCCCTGGTCGTTGGTGAAGGCAGAGGTTATAAATTTAAGCTGGAATAAAAGTACGAAATATTCTGATTAGAATGGATAAGGTGAAAAAATGACAAACGAAGTTGAAAAATTGCGGGAAGGGAACAGGAGATTTGCGGCAAATCAGCCGTCAGCAAAGGACCTTGCGAAAGCGCGGCTCGAAACGCAAAACAGGCAGCAACCCTATGCGATAGTGCTTACGTGCAGCGACTCGCGCGTAGCGCCTGAGCACATATTCGACGCTGGGATAGGGGAAATATTCGTCGTGCGCACCGCGGGCAACGTCGTGGATAAGATCGCGCTGGGAAGCATAGAATACGCTGCAGAGCATCTGTACGTATCTTTGCTTGTGGTTATGGGGCATGAGAAGTGCGGCGCGGTGAAAGCAGCGTGGGAGGCAACAGAGTACGGAACAAGAAACACTGAACCGGGAACTGCCGGGGCACATGGCGGGCAGTCGAAAAACATAGCTGCGATAGTGAAGGCGATAATCAAATCGGTGAATAAGGCGAAAAGGAAAAACAAGACAGTGGAGGACGCGGCGAACGAGAATGTGAAAAGGCAGATCAGGGAAATCATGAGAAAAAGCCCGGCCTGCAAAAAGCTCGCTGAGGAGGGGAAGCTGAAAATCGTGGGGGCGAAGTACAAGCTCTCGGGCTGGGAAGTCGAAATTATAACGAAATGAACCGCTCTTCTTTTTGTTTTTGTTTTTTATGTGCGAAAAAGCAACCATTTTAAATCTCAGAAAACAGAATGATTCCACGAATTCCTAAGGTGGTTTCATATGATAAAGGAAGTGGTGGTCGTCTCAAAGGACAAGCTCGGACTTCTCGCAGATCTTTCCTACGTGCTCGCGAAGGAAAAAATAAACATAGAGAACGTGGATGCGAACATTCTCGGGGAAAGGGCGGTCGTGCGGTTAGGCGTGCTGAGCGCCAAATACGAAAAGGCGAAAAGCGCACTCGAGCAGAACAGATACGAAGTGCTCCATGCTGATTCGCTTGTGGTGCGGCTCGAAGACAAGCCAGGTGCGCTTGCCGAAATGACGAGGAAATTGGCAGACGCGAAAATAAACATACTGAACGCGCATGTGCTCTGGAAGCAGGGTGCATACGTCTTCGATTCCATAACTGTTGACAAACCGAAGGAAGCGAAAAAAGTGCTCGGAAGCGCGGTCGCGAACGGGAGCGGATAGGGCCGGATTTTTCATGCATATAATCGGCATAGAGGATAATAGGCGATGGCGCAGGTTGAAACGATCTGGTGAATACTGGTTATGAGCGAAACGGAAGCGATGTACGGGCTCAAAAAGCAGCTGCGGAAATTAAGGGAGATAAAGGGCAGTGGCACTGAGCTCGTTTCCGTATATATACCTGCCGGCTATCCGATACACGAGACCGCAAACAAGCTCAGGGAGGAGGTCAACCAGGCAGGAAACATAAAATCAAAGACAACGAGGAACAATGTGATTGACGCGCTTGAGTGCATATTGGCAGAACTCAGGAAGTACAGGCAGACCCCTCCAAACGGGATGACGCTTTTCTGCGGGAACATCTCCGAGAACCCGGCGAAAACCGACATAGAATTGTTCGTACTTGAGCCGCCGCAGCCGCTGAACGTGAGCGTGTACAGGTGCGACAGCTGCTTTTTCCTCGAGCCACTTGAGCGCATGTTGGAGGCGACAGACAGTTACGGGCTCGTGGCTATGGATGGAAGAGAGACCACGGTCGCCATTCTGAAGGGGACGCAGACGGTAATAGTGAAAAAGCTGCACTCCATGGCGCACGCGAAGATCAAGGTCGGTGGACAAAGCGCAAGGCGCTACCAGCGGCTCATAGAGGAAAGCATAGAGTATTATTACAAGCGCGTAGGCGAGGCGATGGATTCAGCGTTCCTTGGAAAAGTGAAGGGCATAATAATAGGGGGACCAGGACCCACGAAGGACTTTTTCCACAAGATGGCGCCTTACAACTACCAGCACAAAATCCTCGGGCTTGTGGATACCGGATACACTGACGAGTACGGACTGCGAGAGATAGTCGCGAAAAGCGAACTGCTCATAAAGGAGCAGGAGGCGGTGAAGGAGCGCGCCCTTGTTGAACGGTTCATAAAGGAAGTTATGCACGGCGCGCTCGCCACCTATGGGGAAAGCGAAGTAAGGAAAGCGGTGGAGGCGAAACAGGCTGAAACCGTGCTTCTTTCCGAAGGGCTGAAATACGAAAAGGTGAAGTGGAAGTGTGGGAACTGCGGTAGCGAGGAAAGCAAAACTGTGGAAGGAAAGGTGGAGGAGAACATAAAATGCCCTTCGTGCGGCGGAAAGATGATCATCGAGGACGAGGAGCCGCTCATAGAGGAGCTTGCTGACCTTGCGAGGGAAATGGGGATAAAAGTCGAGATAATATCGGAAAATACTGCAGAAGGCGCGCAGTTCCTCTCCGGCTTCGGGGGAATAGGCACGTTCTTGAGGTATAAAAAAAATTAAGCGGGCTTTTCAGATACGCTACATGGGACGGAGTAGTTCTGCAGCCCTATTTCAATCCTGTTTTTGTAGAAAGCAGTAGCGTTTCCGTACCTTATGTAAAACGCAACTCCTGATTTTGAGAGTTCCTCGCAGTAAGAAGCACTCATGTTCGCGGAGTCGGACAGGCAGTTGTTGCTCTCGATAACGAAATAGGAGACGTTCTTGGGCGCGAGCGCGATGCTGCCTGCGAGATCAATGCCGCACTGCATTATGGAATAGCGGGCATCCTCTGCTGCGTTGCGCAGGTCCGCGATTATGTACACCTTTTTTGCGGATGAAAGATCTTCCACGAACTGCGCGTACGTTCTTTGCACTTCGCCTGACGTGGGTAAGGTGAGGAAATAGTATGCGAACGCGAAGGAGATTAAGGCGAGCAGCAGCACTGTGAAATTTTTCATGTCCATGATCTTACCGGCTGGCGCAAACGAATCGCAACTTTAAGAAGTGAGCTTGGCTGCTTCTGCGAACGGGCACACGTCGAAGGACCTACTGTCGCCAGTGATGTTCGCCTGCTTCGTGAGCAGCCCTGAGTAGGTGGAAGAGCGAAGGGGCGATGCGCTGAGTAATATGAGCGGCTTTACATTCGTGTCCAGGCAGCCGGGCACAGCAGTGCCGTTCGTCATCAGCGTGCACGCCTGCCCCTTGATTTCATAGACAGAGGTGGTTATTTTACTCTGGGCGAGCATGTCGGCAATTGAGGAGGCGCACGTTTTCATCGCGGCGAGCGTCTGTGCATCCTCATTGCCCGTCTCCTGGAGCGCTATAACCGCGTTTTTGGTGTACTTCACTATGTCCATGAAATCCTGGTACTCGAGCTTGCTCTGCGACCTGTCCAGGGAAAGGAATATGCCGAGCGAGACCAATGCCACCAAGAAAACAAGGAAGAGCGCAAGCCCCACAAGCACCAATTTGTTCATCGGCTTGGGCGAAATCGCATAATAGATCAGGAAAAGGAAGAGCACAACCGAAGAGAACGATGCGAACAGCATGGCGCTCAGCCCGAGCGGCAAATAGGGGGACCATTGCATCTTTTCGGCGTAGGTGAGCGGCCTGATCTGCACGAATAGGCTGTCCATGGCATCCACGAACTTGTTCGCCATTCCAGTGAACATGAATAACGTTTGAGTCGCGCTTGTCTTGGACACGAGCGCCTTCTCGTCCATTATGAGCGACTGGTATTTAAGCTGGATTTCATCATATTGAGTGGCAGTGAGCCCTTTTGTGAATTGCTGGTCTACGAGTATTTTCGTCTGCTTTATTATGTTCAGCTTCGTGACATCCTCAGGGGCGAGCGACTTGCTCTCTGCGAGGAAAAGGTATGTGGTTGCGATGCGGTAGGATGCGGAAACGTTATCGTAAACCGCTTTAAGGGGCTCTATCGAGGAGTTGAGCGACTGTATTAATCTTGAATAGTCCACAAGCGAAACGTTGAATGTGGTGAAATTGCTGGAGTTTATGAGTGCCTCAATCTCGCGTTCCATTTGAGTGAAGGCTGCTAATTTGGCCTTTACGTTCGCATTGTCCACGAGCGCAAGTGCCTGCTCTGTCGCGTTCTTCACCGCAGCGCCCTGCGTCTTCACCGGAGTATAGACGGAAAGATAGTAGGCCTGCAACTTCGCATTTGCAGTTTGCACAAGCCGCAGCTGCGTATTATTATATATTTTCTCGGCGATCTGACTGTGCTGCATCAGGGGAGCTATTTTCGCGGAAAGGCTGTTGAGTGTGCTCTCTGCCTTGCTTAGCGAAGCATCGTCGAACTTTATATCCGGGCAGATTGCATAGCAGTTCTTGCTGACATCTGCGACCACAGGGCATGACTCGCCTTTTGCCGGATATCTCAAGGGCGTCTTTTCCAACTTGTTCTTGTACTTCTTTAGGGTAGAGATGTCATTCTTCAGCTGATTGATATAATCAGCTGTGTTGTCTGCATTCATGGTGTCGAGCTTGTCGAATACATTTATCATAAGAGTTTCAGTGCCGCTGCTCGAGAATGCGAAATCCTTCACTGGCTGGAAGAACATGTCCGGGCTGCTGCACCCGGTTGCTCGGACGTATGCAGTGCACACCAGGCTTGCAACCTTATAGCACGAGGAATCGTCAACGCACGGGTAGATATGGAGAAATATCGCCTGCCGGCATGCATTTTCCTCTTTGCCTGGGAATCTCCCGCCGTCGTTCCTGCTCGCATTGTAGGCGAGGAAATAGGTTTTTAGCACAGTGATCTCGTTTGCGCTCACCGCGTATTTCGAGGAATAGTATTTCTTCAGCACTGATTCAATCTGGCTTTTTTCCGTCACGAGCTCCTCTTCTTTCACCAGGAAAGTCGGGGCGCCGCTTATATTTATTACATAATACGAAATGTGTTCGAGCGTGAAGAATTCCTTCCCTATGTTCGCGTTCGTCTCGTTCGCTGCAAGGTACTGGCCGATGTCGAATGCAGAGGCGGATGCGACTAACAGCAGCAGGGAAAACAGCAGTACTGGTCTCATGGGCAAAATTAACAATGCAATATTTAAAAACCGATGCAAAAGTTTGTAAAAATTCAGGTTTTTCCCATCTCATTAATTTCGCTGTTTAAGACGTTTCCTTGTCGTTGCAATCCGCGCCCCGCTTTCCCCTTCGTTCGCCCCCTATATGTTATTAAACCTCCTTTCGCCATGTTTTATCCTTATGGTTTTAGTCGCATTAAAGGGAATAATAACCCGCGTTTACGGCAGAGGCCCGTTTGCCTATATGCTGCATGACGGGATGCGCAGCTCGGAATTCGAGTCCCCGGAGTTCTTCCAGCCAGGAGAAAGCGTTAGCGTTGCGTGCGTCCGGAGCGAGCGCTCCGGAAAAACAATTCTGCTCGCTGAAAAAATGGAGAAGGTCGGGGATTTGTACGCTGAAGTGGAGCAGAAAATAATGGCATCATCGGCTTTGCGCAGCCCGGAGCGGTTCGACGGGAATATTGAAAAAATGAAAGAGGATTTTGAAAAATTTGCGCGTAAAATCCGCGCTGCGCAGCAGCTCGGCCGTTTCATAACCGTGAAGTTCCACGGCGATGCGGACGGCATTTCTTCCGCGCTTATAGTGAAAAAATTCCTGCGCGCGACCTACGCCCAGCAGAATTCAGCCATATACTCGGTGAGGGATGCGATAAAGGATGCAGAGAAGACGACCCAGCAGTTCAAACCCCTCCTCGTACTGCTCGATTTCGGGAGCGGCGAAGACAGTGCGCAGGGCATTTCCCTTGCAAAAGCGGCTGGAATAGAGATAATCAGCATAGATCATCACCCCCCCAATCCGTCTTCTGTTTCCTCCATTGCCTTTCGCATCAATCCCTGGGACACCGGTTGCGAAGACGGCTCGAAATACCCCGCCGGCTTTTTGTGCGCAGTGCTTGCCCGAATGCTCGGAATGGAAACCATGGCGCTGGAGAATATCGCGTGCGCAGGGGACAGGAGTACAATCATCCCTCTTTCGCAGCAGGACAGGGATCGTGCGCTTGTTCTGGATTTTGTCGCGACCTATTCCGGCTTTGGGCACGGTTTGGATTTCTATTCAGAAGTACTCGCAAAGCACGAACTCTTCAGTTCCATACTTTCCCAGGCAAACGCGAAGCTGGAGGAGGCGGACCGGCTCCTGAAAAATGCCCTTAAAACAAAATCCGCTCCGAGAGCAGAGATATGCTGGTTCAACTTTGACAGCATAGCTGAAAAAAAGGAATTTCCGAACAAGGGAAAGATAACCGGAAGAGTGCTGGAGATAACGGGCAGGACAGGACCCATGCTCGTAATCGGCTATTCCAAAAAAACAATAGTGCTTCGTGCAAACGATAGCGCAGTGGCTAATGAAATAAAGGCGAATGCAATAGTTGAGGAGATGAAAACCCGGCTCTCTGGCTTCGTGGAAAACGGGGGCGGCCATGCGCGCGCAGCAGCCCTCCGCGTGAAGGGAAGTTTCGAAACAGCAGTTGTCGAAGAGATTATAAAACTGATCGAAAAGGCATGATTATAAGAATTATAGAAGAAACTGGAAACAGTTTGGGGCTGTGGCGTAACCAGGCAGCGCGGCTGGCTCCAGGTCCCGAAAGGGAGTTAAGCAACCAGCATGTTAGAGTTCAAATCTCTACAGCCCCACTAAAATTTTTTCTTTTTAAAAAAAGACCAGCTCGCATTTATAAATAAAAGATACGGAGAGAAATCATGGTAAAGCAGATAGACGAAATGAAGATTAAGTACCTCGACCCGAAGGTAAGGGCGCTCTGGGCGTTCAATGGAGTGGTGCTCGCGTTCCTGATGTGGTTGCTCGTCTCCTGGCTTTCGCAGCTCGCATTTCCAGACGGCATCTTAGAGGTGAACAGCCAGTTCTACCCGTTCATGTTCCTCATGATAATCGGCATCGTTCTCATTCCTTATCTGGTGTGGATAGAATTGAAGTACAGGACCTACACCTATTATCTCGCCGAGACCGAAATAATAATAAGGAGTGGGGTGCTGCGCATAGAGCGCATCACAATCCCGTTCGAGAAGGTGCAGAACGTCAATGTTTCCCGCTCCATTCTTGAGCGCATCTTAGGCCTCGCTACTATAAAAATAGAAACAGCTGGAACGATTCCGACCGAGGCGGAAGGTCTTATTCCAGGAGTGGGCAGCTACCGCGACGTTGTTGACGAGATATTGGAGCATATGAAGCACACGCACGCAGCAGAGCTCCGCGTACACGAGGAAACGGTCGTTCCGGAAACAACGAAAGCGCTCGAGGAGGAACTCGCTGCACTAAAGGACGAGATAAGGCGCCTGCGCGAGGAGAACGCGAAACTGCTCGCGAAAGAAGCGCCTCCACAAGCACTGGAGTTCGAAGGCGAAAAGTATAAAAAGCCACAGGAGAAAACCATTACTCCTCAAAAGAAGAAAAAGAAAAAGGAAGATTAGGTGTGTCTTATGAACTTTACAAAATACGAGCGAGCACGCATAATAGGCGCGAGGGCGCTCCAGCTCTATTTCGGTGCCCCTCCATTGGTTAAGCTATCGGAAAAAGGCGAGCTGAACTACATCTCTTTGGCTGAAAAAGAGTTGGATGAAAGCGTCATTCCGCTTGTTGTGCTAAGGGAAACCACGCCTTGACCAGGATTACACTATAATTCAGCCCTTCTTCTTTCAGAACTATTCTGGTTTTTTCATCCACCCATAGAGTCCTTTCATTATTTCCGAAAGCCCCTGATTCGCGCACTCTTACTTCGCAAGCCCTTCTTCCCATAATCGTTTTAACTGCTGTGCAGGCAGCTGAAAAATTGCTTATCGCCTCATGAGTGAGGCCATTGCGCAGCTCAGCCCTCCAACTAAAATTTTCTGAAATCGCAAGCATCCAGGGAGAAAAGAAGAAAAATCCAGGAGGGGAAAGGCGCACGTTCGTTTCACCGTCCAGCCCGTCGTAGCTTATGCACGTGGAAAGATTGGAGCCCTCCAACAATACGGGAATGCAATTTCCCCGGGCGCCTGAACCGTTCTTCCAATTCATTGTCTTTCTTCCAAAAACAAAGGAAGCGTATCCGCTTTCATTGGCGCCGGAGTAATTATAGTAATATACAAGAGTAGCAGAACCCGGGGCTGAGAAATTCGCGTTCTTTTCCAGCTCATCTTCTGCAGTATAAGCCGGACTGAAGCCTGCTGCAAAAAACAGGAATGAAAAGGCCAGAAGGCCGGCCAAGAGCAGGAGCGAGAGCAAAAAGATATCTTTGAATTCAGATTTGGGCATGAATAGGATTAGGAAAGAAAAGATAAAAAGGGGCTCTATTATTTCACGGTTACGTTCTGCACAGGCGTCTCCTTTGCATTGCCTGCCTCGTCGGTGCATTTCACAGAGAATGAATGCACGCCTGCTGATACCTGCGCGTTATAAACATAGCTGCCTATTCCAGAAGAGAGCTGGATCGTGGTTTTCTGCACTGTTCCGTCCTGGCTTATCTCGCACTCTGCGGAAGGGCTCACTGCGTCCCTTACGACAATGTTTACCTGCACTGCCCCGGTAAGTGGCGTAAGGACGTATGTGATTATGGGAGCGCTCCTGTCCAGCACAGTGCTCGCAAGCGCAATGTCGCTTTCACCTGCATTCCTGCACTGGTAGGCAACGAGCCGCTCCCCATCCCCTCCGGCGCTGAGAGTCCACATCTTCTCTGTTTTATACGCTTCCCATGCCCCCCATTCCAAGTCCTCGTCGTTCTTGTATCTGCACTCCTTCGCGTCTTTTGCAGAAAGACGAAGAATAATCTTATCGTTCAATGCGTATTTCCCACCTTCGTTTATTGCTATGGAAAGGCCGGATGGAATAAGGCGTGCAACCATTACTTCGAGCTGTTTGGTGTTTCCATCATCACTCGTATTCGCAACTGCGCGAATGGTATAGTAATATGTTCCAGGATGAACACTGTCCCTGTACCACAGAGCGTTTATCACCTCTGCATTCAGCTTCGTTCCAAGCGCTCCTGCTTCTGTGCTCCTGTAAACGTCGTATCCGTTGACTTCTCCGCTCTCTGATGCGTTCCACGCAAGCGAAACAGCGTTTCCATCCACGATCGCGAAAACCGCAGGTACAGGTGCAATCACTTCTGCTGGCGACTCGGATATCAGCGCTATCGAAGAACTCGCGATGAAAATCAGGATCGCCACTGCGACAATCAGCACATACCTGTCTTCCCTCACTCCATCCAAAAAGCCCTTCTCGCTTTTTCCAGCCATAATATCACCACAATAGAAAAGTATTTTACACGCAAATTATGAATTTCCATATTTTTAAAGCTTCTGATTTATGAGACCTCGAATTCCTGCACAGGCGTCTCGCGCTCGTTTCCTGCCTCGTCGGCGCATTTCAGGGTAAAACTGTGCTTTCCTTCGCCCGTCTCTTGCGCGAATTCCACTCTTCCCTTGTTTTCCGAAATCCCCACTTCGAATTCGCTTTCTTTTCCATCAACTATTATTTTCGAATGGCCGGTTTCCATTAGTGCACCTTTAAACACTAAAGAATATGCATTAACACATATTTAAAGGTATCGAAAACTGGAAAAATGAGGAGAAAAAATAAAGAAATTTATGGAGTAGTAGAAACCCTAAACGCGAAGTTGCCGCTGTCCTCTTTCCAGATGTTTCCGTAGCCCTCTTTCGTGTCCAGAACAGCGCTCTTTCCGTCATAGTCGCTTCCTGAAACCCAGACAGGTTTGTTCGCACTTTCCTCGTCCAAGTAAACCACTATCCAGTACTTGCCTGGGGTGAGAAACACCCCATTCAATCCGTACGAGAATTTATACCATTGCGCAGCGCTGATGTCCCTTGCTGAAATGCGGCTGCTTTTTATCGCGCTTCCCGGTTTGTTGAAATTATCCTGTCTCAATTCCACTGCGAGCAGCACATCGTCCGGCTTTTTGTCTGCCTTGAGATAGATCGAAATGCGCCCTATACCTATATTGTTCGATACGATGAACTGCTGGCCGCGCTTAAATTGTTTGCTTATTTCCTTTCCCCCGGCAGCAGCGGGCGTCCCTATGGGCATTATTTCGAACTGCTTCTCCATTGCATTGTTGTTAGCGGGTCCGTCTTCAATTACTTTTTCGTCCTCGAACAATTCGACAATTGCCTTGAGCCCGTGCGTTCCGTCACTGAGCGCGAGCCAGTTGAAATTCACGATTTCCGTTTGTTGCGGCACATTCACCGTCTTGCTTTCCATGAGCGTGGTTCCGTCGTAATAAGATACCTTATACCGCGAAGGTTTCTGCTTTCCTTCGTACGCTACCTTCACGCTCAGTGTGCTGTATTGCGAAAGCGTAGGGGTGCTCGTATTCAAAATCATGTCTTTTATTTGCAGATCGTAATTCGCGTATGTACTTTCAGCAGGCGGCTGCGCTATTTTTTCCGGACTTACGGGTGCAGCAGTTTCCTCTCCTCTGGAAGGCATGGTTGCGTTCGTCGTTTCCCCGGTCTGCATAACCGCGCCAGCGTCCGGAATCGATAGGTTCTGCGCTGGAGGTACCTGCTGCGTGCAGCCCAGAACCAGAATGCCCAGTGCTAAAACCAGAAGAAGCCCCTTCATATTACCACCAAAAAGCCATTCTCTTGCATGGTTTAAAAGTTTGCGGATTATACGTTCTATAGCGTTTTTTGAAATTGAAAAGTGAATATATGACTGACAAGCACTGGGTAGAGCAAATCGCGGAAGAGGTTATAGAGAAGAAAAAGCCGCCCTATTGTGTAGGCTCAGGCATGACTCCATCAGGGTCCCTGCATTTCGGTACGTTGTGCGAATTCCTCTACCCGGCGAAGATAAGGGACATGCTCGTGAAAAAAGGGAAGGAGGCGAAGTTCTATTTCTTTGCAGATGTTCTGGACGCATTTGATTCCGTACCTGTTTCGATGCAACAATATGAAATGCAGCTTGCCCCCCATTTCGGAAAGCCGCTTGCGCACGTTCCAGATCCTACAGGTAAAACGAAAAGTTTCGCTGACCTTTACCTGGAAGAATTGCGCACAGTGATGGACAAATTCAGGACTGACTGTGAAATAGTGCCTGCGACAATCACCTACTCTTCCGGGAAGATGGATAAATACGCGAAATTCTTCCTCGAGAACGGGAAGCAGATAAAGGAAATAGTGGAAAGGAGCAGCGGCGCAGAGCAGAAAAAGGACTGGTCCCCAATAATGCCAATATGCAAGTCGTGCGGCAAAATCGCCACCACGCGCGTCCTTTTCCATGATGGCGAAAATTACGAATACGCATGCGACAGGGATGTAAAATACACGAAGGGCTGCGGCAACAAAGGAAAGGATTCCATTTATAATCACAACTACAAAATCGTGTGGCGTTTGGACTGGTCTGCGCGCCAGGATGCATACGGAATAAGCTATGAGGGTGCGGGAGTGGACCACTTCACGAAAGGCGGAAGTAGAGACACATTGGAGGTGGTTTTCAGGGAGATGCTCAAAAAAGAGCCCTCAGTAGGATACAAGCACGGCTTCATACTGATAGAAGGGAAGAAATACTCTAAAAGCAAGGGAAGGGGGATTGGCATCTCTGACGTGATGAAATTGCTTCCCCCTGAAGTGATAACGTTCCTGCTCGTGCGCCCTGATTTGGAGAAGAACAAGGATATCACTCCTTCCAAAGAGAACATGTTGCGCATGGTCGAGGAGTACGAGCAGTCGCAGGGATTTGCTGAAAAGGGCTTCGAAAATCTGGACAGGGCGGAGCGCAAGAGAGCCCTCGCATACTTCCTTTCCGGGAAAAGGCATTGGAAAGCCCCCTTCAGGGACATAATGATGTACCACTCAGTCCATCAGAACTGGAGCAGTGCCGGGAAATTATTGGGGGACGAGGACGGCGTGCGCTACCTCACTCCGTATTTGGAGGAATGGAAAAAGAGGGATTTCATACCAGACGAATTCAATTTCATCTATTCGCCGAAAAAGGCGGAAGGCACTGTGCGCGAATTGTTCTCTTCGCTTCCTGAAAATTCAAATGCAGAGGCGATACAGAATGCGATCTTCAATTTCGCGAAAACCAAAGGCATTGCTCCGGTGGATTTTTTCAAGCAAGTATACCTGACGCTTATTGGAAAGGAGAGGGGGCCCCGGCTCGGGAAATTCATGTTTGCCCTGGGAATCGGGAAAGTCAAGAAGGATGTGCTATAAAATACAAACCGGTCATGCCTTTGCTTCCTTTGGATTGATGCCCGCAGTTATCTTTATAGCTTTTGCATAACAATCTTCTGCAAGCTCATTCTCACATTCGCTTGCAGGAAAAAGGAAGTGTTTCTGAATAAAAAAGCAGATTATAAAAACTCTAATCCCCATGTAAATAAATCACGCTGTCATAGGCGCAGCTTTGGAAAATATTTGCCTGGGCTGATAGATCAACGGCAGATCGCCTCTTTGGCGTAGAGGAGGCTGGGGGTTCAAATCCCCTTCAGTCCATGTTTTTTCTTATTTGCAAAAATCAGGAAGGCGAAATGAACACCACGCTGTCGCCCCTCAGGAGCACGGTGCCCACCCCTCTTTTCACTTCTCCGTTAACGAGCTGCTCCGCCTTCTCAAGCACGAGGTTCATGTGCACATCGTAGGCAATCATGGTGCCGCGGAATTCCACCCCGCCCTTCAGCCCTATTATCACAGTGTTGTTCAACGAGCCGTTGAGCACGTCGAAAGGTCTTTTTTCTCCCATTTCATTTCACCTCAAAAAATCAACTTTTTATTGTTTGTTTCTGCTGATTTTTAAACTTCTGCATTCTTCACATGCTCAGCAGCGCCCTGTCCTGCAGGCTTCATTATCACCACCACATCCGCGGTGTTCCTAAGCGCAACCGAGAATGCGGAATCGCTGGCAACTATTATCGCTTTTTTTGCGTACTTTTTCACCTTTCTGAGAACAGGTGTGAAGTCAGTGTCGCGGGTCATGAGCGCGAGCACATCTGTATTCTCGTCAACCACGTATTCCATTGCCTCTATCGCCATCGTAACGTCCACGTCTCCGGTGGTTATTTCCGGCTCGAAGCCCTGGTTCACCATCGCCTCTATCAGCTTATCCGAGGCGTACTGGTCCAAATAGACCTTTGCAACGCGTATGTCTCCGTATTTCTGCAATTCCTTCTTCACTTCCTTCAGGTCAATCCCTATGCCCTTTCTTATGCTGTTCGGGCCGTCTATGAGAAGCACCACCTGCTTCCTTTTCTGCCCCTTTCCGAAAATTCCGTCAAAAAAGCCCATGCGCTCACCGCTGAATTTTTATCCCGAAGAAACCAGCCGCGTTTTTCGCCGTCTGCTCCGCAACAATTTTCCTGTCGATGCCCTTTGTTTCAGCTATGTATCCTATCGAGCGCTCGACCTCGTAAAAAGTCCGTACCACATAAGGCGAATCGGTTTCAACCAATAATTCATCTAACTCAAGGGAGTTTATAACCTTTCTTCTTTCCTTGGAATGGAGCGGAACTATGGAGATGAGCGCGCCCAAGTCGAGCGCCCTTTCCGCTTCCTCCAGAGTTCCGGAAAAGAAATGCATCATTATTCCCCTGTTCCATTTGCGTTCGCGCAGCATTTCTACTGCCTTTCCATTGTCCTCGCGCGAATGAATCACAATTGGAAGCCGCATCTCCTCAGCGAGCTCGAGCATCTTCCCGAACAACATCTCCTCGTCCTTCACCTGCTGCGGATTTTTCGCCCAGTGGAAATCCAGCCCGATCTCTCCTATCGCGTTCGGTTTGTGCTTTTTTATTTCCTCTATCCACGAATCCAGTTTCGAAATCCCCTCTTTCACAGCGGTCTGGGGAGCGATTCCCAAAGCATAAGGGAGTTCGTATTTTTTCGCGATCCCGGCATTCCTTATGTTCGAATGATGCGAATAGCCCACGGTTACCGGAAGCCAGCCCGGCCGTATCTCTATCTGTTCGTAGTCCTGGAGATGGCAGTGCGAATCGATTATTGGCAGCGGCATGGCATCACGTTGCGCCTATATTATGGATTGCCGAAGCGGAATAATGCTCGCCTGAAACATAAACGTCCTCGTCCAAGATGTGCGAACGAAAATGGCGGGGTTTTGCACGTACTCCTCCAGATAAGGCGCAAAGTCCGCGAGCGAACCATTTTCGCCCCCGAAAAGGATTTTGCATGCTTTCCCGAACTCCTCGTCTGATTTTTCAAAAACCGCTGACGACATGAGAACGTTTATAAATCCTAAGAATATTAATTGTTACGCATAATTTTGCGAAATCGAATTCGGTGAAAACTCATGAGCGAGAAAATTTTTGCCTCAGCGAAGGATTTGAAAGAGGGGAAATACGTCCTCATAGAAGATATTCCGTGCAGGATAGTGGAAATCGAGACATCCAAGCCCGGGAAGCACGGAGCAGCGAAGATGCGCGTGACCGCGATAGGGATTTTCAACGGCCAGAAGAAAACCCTCCTTACTCCGAGCGACCAGGATGTGGAAGTGCCGATAATCGAGCGCAAGAATGTGCAGATAATGAGCGTGAGCGGCAAGACAGTGCAGGTAATGGATGCCGAGACGTACGAAATATACGATCTGGGACTACCGGACGAATTGCTCGCGAACGCTGCTGCGGGCAAGGAGGCCGAAGTACTCCAAGCGATGGGAAGGAGGAAAATGGAAAGGATAAAATGATTCATATGGACGCTAAAATAATAAAAACGAACGAGAACGCGATTCTAGGAAGAAAGGAGATAATCGCCTCAGTTTCATTCGACAAGGCGACTCCGAACAGAAAGGAGATGAAGGAACTGGTCTGCGGGAAGATAGGCGCGAATCCCGACAGCACGGTAGTGCGCGAAGTGAAATCGAAATTCGGGACGAGGGGTATTGATGCAGTGCTGCACGTTTATGCCTCAAAGGATGCCGCTCTGGCGGCCGAGCCGGGGTACATACTCATAAGGGAAGGCATGGCCGAGAAGAAGCCGAAAAAGGAAAAGAAGAAGACAACTCCGGCAGCTGCGAAGAAATAACTGGTGATTACCAATGGCTGAGAAAGAGGATACGAAAAAGCCCGCAGTACCGGCGAAAAAGGAAAAGAAAAAGGCCGGACCGTACAAACCGGGAAAATGGTGCCCGAAATGCGGGGCAGGAGTGCGGCTCGCAGAGCACAAGAACAGGCGCTCGTGCGGAAAGTGCGGATATTTCGAAAAGAAGTGAAACGAAATGGACCGCGATCTCTTTCTCGTGATATCGCTTACCTTCTGCCTCCTGGTTTTCTTCAGTTATCTTCCCAACCTCCAGTTCCTTTACCCCTACGAAATAGCAATCGCATTCATTTTCCTGCTCATAACCGCGATCGTGTTCAATCTGGAGCGCATGCTCGTTTCGCTTTTCATTTTGCTCACATTTTCCTGGCTCCACAGTGCTCTACCTTACGTTGTCGTGATCGAGGTCCACCTCGCGATGTTCTTCCTCGCTGTCTTCCTCCTGCGCGAGGAGGAGATTTACGGATTTTTCACCGAGAACTCGAACAGCGCTGGGAAAATCGCGAAAAGCGCGCTTCACGGAATCGGTCTTTTCGCAACAGTTTTTCTTCTAGTTCTCGGCTTTTCGTTCGTCCTCTTCCTCCTTGGGTTCGAGCCGGACACAGCGCAGGTGTACGCACGCATCGTGGAGCTTCCCCTTTACATCCTCCTGTTCGCATTCCTGTTCGCACCTGTGAGCGAGGAAGTACTATTCCGCGGATTCCTCGCAGAAAGATACGGCATCTTCATCTCCGCGCTCGCATTCTCCATTTCCCATGTATTTTACAATTCCAAATTCGAGCTTGCGGGTACGTTTTTGATAGGGCTCGCATTCGCGTATTATTTCAAAAAGCAGAGGAACATCGTGGCGTGCATGATTGCGCACTCGCTTTTCAACATTTCCTCCATAGCTCTTATGTTTATGGCAGGCAGGGGGTAATATGATTACTTTGGGAATAGAATCCACTGCGCATACGCTCGGAATAGGGATAGTCGAAAATGGGGAAGTGCTCTCCAATATTTACGATATGTACAGGTCGCCCAGTGGAGAAGGCATGCTTCCCCGGAACGCAGCAGACCACCATTCGGAATATTTTGCGCGCATCCTGAAGATGAATCTGGAAAGTGCAGGGCTAAAACTGCGCGATATTGATTTGATAGCGTTCGCTCAGGGACCGGGGATAGGCGCCCCTTTGCGCATGGGAGTAGTGATGGCGAAATACCTCGCGAAAAAATACGATAAACCCATAATAGGGGTGAACCACTGCTACGCGCACGCGAAAATAAGCGAGCACCTTACAGGCCTGAAAAATCCCCTTTATCTGTATTTGAGCGGAGGAAACAGCCAAATACTCGCGGAGAAGTGCTCCAAGTTCCGCGTTTTGGGAGAGACGCTGGACATAGGCATGGGAAATTTATTCGACGCTTTCGCAAGGAATATCAGGCTGGAACACGCGCACGGCTCCGCGCTCACGGAGCTTGCGAAAGGAGGGAAATACGTCGAGCTCCCTTATTCAGTAAAGGGGATGAACCTCGTTTTTTCCGGATTGCTTACCCATGCGAGCCGGCTGGCGAAAATGCATGGCAAGAAAGATGTCGCCTACTCATTGATGGAAACCGCTTTTGCGATGAGCTGCGAGGTCACGGAGCGGGCATTATTTTTGACCAAAAAGAAAAAATTAGTCGCATGCGGAGGGGTTGTGCAGAATAGGAGACTGCAGGAAATGCTTCGCATAATGTGCGAAGAGGATGGAGTTGAGTTCGGGGTTGCTCCTGATGAATTCAACAGGGATAATGGGGCAATGATTGCTTATGCAGGACAGTTGCTTTATACGAAACAGGGAACTCAAAACCGGAAAGCTGTAGAGGATTGGGAAGCGATACAGGATTACAGAATAGATCAGATTAGATGAGTTCCTCCATCTTCCTCCCCCCCATCTGCGTCCTTTCCCAATTAATCGTGAACGACTTTTCATTTTCAGCAAAAAGCGAAAGCGGGATAAAGAACCACTCCTTCCTGTTCCTGCGCCATCCGACGTAAGTAGTAATGCCCGTATTTTCCTCCCATTTTTTCAGGCCTAAGAATTGCTCCTTGTCCAGGCCCAAATGCTCCTTTTCGTGCGCCTTCGCCTCGATTGCGTACTGGTTCCCCCTCTTGAAAAGCAGTATGTCCGGGGAAAGCGAGCTGACTCCGCTTCCTGCTGCACGAATTACAGAATAGCCGTTTTCAGTGAAATAATGGATAAGCTCTCTTTCAGCGCGCGAGCCCTTTCCATAGCCGTACATGCTCTGCACTCTCTTCAAAGATTAAAAAACGAGTACTCCGTCCTCTGCATCAACCTGTACTTCCTGGTCATCCTTAAGCACTTTGAAAAGGTCCTTTTCCATCTTGTCGAGCATCGGTATTCCGGAAATTATGGCACCTACTGCGATTATGGGCTCTGCTTCCGAGTTTATTATTGCCGCAGGTGCCTTTCCATTCTTCTTCAATTGGAGCATCACGTAGGAGCCTACGGTTGAACCCTTTCCGTGCGGAAACACAAGCACACTTCCTGAGACGTTTTTGCCCTCTATTGCATGGCCCTTCTCTATCACTGTTCCTGTTTTCGGATCAACTCCCCCTAAGAATGAGATCGCATCCCTGCTTATCAGGACTTTCCCTGTTGCCTTGCCCCGTGCAATGACTCTTCCCTTTATCTGCATATTATGTCACCTACGTTTCCGAAGACCACCTTCTGTTTGCACAATGACGAGAGGTATTTGGCCGCCTTTCCTGAATTGCAGCCAGTAACCCTGTATCCCATCTCTTCGAGAGGGCACACCACCATGCAGGTGTCTGCAACAACCCTGCCGCCCGCTTTCTCTATTGCTGCAGTGTATCCAAGTCGGTCTGATATTTTTTTGGTTGCGCGTGCAGTGCACACCCACAAATCGCAATCAAGCGTCTTGCCCTTCACCAGCTCCGCGACTTCCTTTATTTCCTGCACCGAAGCATGCGGGCAGCCGATGGTAATCAGGTCCGGTTTAGCGCCGGAATTGAGCCCTTCCTTAGATTCCTTAAGTTCTTTTTCAGTAAACGCGATTTTTTCCGGCTTGTCCGAAATCCTGAATTCAGGAGTTGTCCCTTGCACATTGAAAAGCGCCACAGAGCCGGATGCAGCCATCGCTGCGCCCAGCCCCTTGAGCTTGTCCTCGCTTGCATTTCTTATTCCAGTAAATGCTGGATTCCGGTTTTTGATTACCGGCCCGAGATAATTGCCCATTGCGCCAAAATCAGCGCTTGTCCTTAGATCTGCTTCCACCTCAACGACAAAATTACAAACCCTGTTCCTGTCCAGATGGAAACCGTATTCAGGAGTTACTCCGCATATAGCAGCAGCGAGCGCGCTCGGTCCGCCTTCCCGATTGGTGCGTGCGCCGAGAACCGAATTCGCGAATGCAACAGCAGAGCTCTCTGACCATGCGATGTGCTCTCCAACCTTTGGCCTGAGCCCGATTAAGTAAGGAGTGCATGTACAAGTCATCGTTATTCCAATAGAGGCGTACGCATCAAGGACTTCTATCTGCTTTTTTGCGAA
Organism: Microcaldota archaeon; assembly: GCA_041694885.1. Taxonomy (GTDB): domain Archaea; phylum Micrarchaeota; class Micrarchaeia; order Anstonellales; family Bilamarchaeaceae; genus JAHJBR01. Next base: position 27,603 of record JBGFRX010000013.1, read on the forward strand.
TTCCTCCGGAATCTTCATCTCCTTCCATTGCTCCCTGTCCATGCCTGCAGGATTGAGGAAAGACGGTATCTTCACTTTCGCACCACTTTTAGACATGCGCTGGAGGTATTCCAGCCCAGCATCCCCGATTGTTTTATAGGAAACACCTGCTATCTGGGCTGAGCTTATCGGTATCATCCTTTCCGCGCCATAGATTTTCCCGAGCGCGATGAGGATTTCCATGGACTGGCGCGCCGCCTCGCCCATTTCGCCATTGTATATCTTCTGCTCGGTTTTTGAGAGCATCATTCCCGCACCTGCAAATAGTCCTCCGGGTTCACCTTCATCCATTCGGCTTTCCCGAAATTCTTGCCGTGCGCAACGAGCGGCTTCGTTGCATCCATACCCATTTTCGAGGTGGTGTACGTGTGCGGATCAGCAGAAGGGTCGAGCGAGGAGCCTTTTTCGTTTTCCTTTATCATCAGCCCTTTGCCCGCCTGAAGCCGCGTTGCAACGGCCCATTCAACAGAATTCGTATCGTAAATATCTATGTCATCGTCAACAACTATCACGTGCTTGAGGGACTTGTGGCCTTTGAAAGCCGCTTCTATCGCATTTCTTCCATCATCCTTGTTCTTCTTTTTTATCGCTACAACTGCATGAAGCCAGGAGCAGCCGCCGGGCGTTATGTTCACGCCTCTGCACTCGCACACCTTGCCCACTTCATTGAATATCGTCGGCTCGCGTGGTAGGCCCATCAGGATTTTGTGCTCCAATGCACCTGGAAGCAACGCATGGTATATGGGATTTTTCCTGTGGTGCACTTTCGTGATTTTCATAACACGCTGCTTTCTCACTATGTCATAGGTTTCGGTGAGGTCTATGAACGGTCCTTCGTCCGCCATTTCGTTCATGATCCTGCCTTCGAATGCGAATTCAGCGTCACTAGGCACTTCTATTCCATTGCCCAGCCGCACCGTTTTGAAGGGCATGAGCGAATTCGCGATTTCCAGTTCGTCTTTTCCCAGTTCGATGGAAGTCGCGCCTGCAAGTAACACGTTTATCGGCGCACCTATTACGAACGCAACGTCTAATTCGCCCCCTGCCTTTTTTATATACTCGTTTAAATGCCTTGGGAGTATCCTCATTACGACCCTGTCTTTTCCAATGACCATCATCCTGTGGAAGGAGCAGTTCCTTCCCAATTCACTGTCCTGAGCTATCACCACTCCCGCGGACAGATATGGTCCGCCGTCTTTTTCTGCATGGAACAGAATTGGGTATTCGGAAAGGTCAACTTCCTTTTCGGTAATTTCAAGCACAGGGCCTGTTTTCACGAGTTCGGGCTTGCTCGGACTGTTTATCGCCCGCGCGATTCTCAGGATAAGCTCACCTTTCCTTATTCCAAGACAATCGCAAATAAGTTCGCGGGTGGAAAAAAGGTTTCCCGCAACTCGCGCATCCGGATTCTCCTTTATTTTTTCGCTATAAACTGCTTTTCCGTCCAGCGCCTTGAGCACTCCTGCGAGCTCGAGATGCTTTGATATGGGTTTTTTCAAGTCGATAATTTTGCCTTCTTTCCTCAATTGCCCGATAAAATCCCTGAAACTTTTCATTTGCCCCACCTTTTCATGAGTTTGTGCTTTATTCCAAGCTGGTCGAGCACCCTTGCAGTCATGAAGTCAACTAGATCGTCAATTTTTTTCGGGTTCCCGTAGAAGCCGGGCGATGCGGGCATAATCACTCCTCCTGCAAGCGCAACTGTTTCCATATTTTTTATCGTTATGAGGGAGTAAGGAGTGTCCCTTACCACCAGAATCAGATTTTTCCTTTCCTTCAGCGCCACTTCAGCAGCCCGGGTAATGAGCGATTTGCCCACTCCGTTTGCTATTTCGCCCAGTGTCTTGAGCGAGCACGGGACAACCACAACTGCGTCAGGTGGATTGGAGCCAGACGTATAAGGACAATAAAAATCGAATTCTTCGTAATCCGCCCCGGGCAGCGCTTCCTTCTCCGCTTCCGCGACTTTTTTCGCACCCGAACTGACTACGACCTTGCAATCCACTCCGTTCGTTGCCTTGAGCGCCGAGACAAGGCGCCTGGCATATCGTATGCCAGAAGCGCCTGTTATCGCAACTAGAACTCTCATAAATTCAGTTCCGCGAACCTTTATTAAATCCTTTTCGGCAAGATAAACCCATGAAAATACTGAAGATAGGGGGCAGCTTCATAACTAAAAAATCCGGCTACCTGGAACTGGAAACAGGAAACCTTGCCCTGTTCACCAAAACAGTATCCGGAATATGGAAAAAAGGGATTCGTGACTTCATACTCGTTCACGGCGCCGGCTCGTTCGGCCATGCGCTCGTCCTGAAATACGGCATAAACGATGGTGTGAAGACAAGGGAGCAGAAAATCGGCTTTGCAGATACCCACGCCTCGTGCAGCGAACTGTCCATGCGTCTGGTGCATGCGCTCATAAAGGAAGGCGTGCCTGCAATATCCCTGCCGCCCGCAGCAGTGCTCGAGCAGAAAAAAAAGCGCATTTCGAAATTCAACGATGTGCTTGTGAGGGCCTACTCGAGGGCTGGTTTCCTGCCTGTTCTTTACGGAGACATGGTCCCGGACAGCGCACTCGGCGGCTCTGTCTGCTCCGGGGATCAGATAGTTGCCTATTTGGGAAAAGATGTGGAATTCATAGTGCTTGCAACAAGCGTGGACGGCGTGCTTGATGATAATGGCAAGGTTATTGCGAAAATAACCTCCGATAATTTCGAGGAAGTCAAAAAGCACCTGAAAAAAAACGATAAGGACGTTACAGGTGCAATGGAAGGGAAACTTAAGGAACTTCTTGCCTTGGACACCGTTTCCTATATTGTGAATGCGGCGCATCCGGAACGGCTGGAGGCGCTCATGCTCGGAAGGAAGGCGATTTGCACGGAAGTGCGGAAAAACTAAGATTTATCTGAACCAAACGGATAGTATGGTAAGCATCAAATGGCTCACACCATCTCTTTTGGAAAAAATTATGCGCGAGGCGGGAAAAAGAGGCGCGCCCGTATTCAAAATCAGCTCATTCACCAAAAGGGACAAATTCAGGTCCTTGGTTTTCACCGTCCTTTCCGCAAGGACAAAGGATAAAACCACCATCAAGGCGTGCAGAAAATTGTTTGCGGAATTCAGGAATGCGGAACAGTTTGCTGTTGCGGATGGAAAGCAAATCGAAAAACTGATTTACGGAGTTGGTTTTTACCGCACAAAGGCGAAACATATAGTTGAATTGGCGAAAAAACTGAACGAGGAGTTTGGGGGAGAAGTTCCGGCTGATTTCAACTCTCTTATTTCCCTGCCCGGAGTCGGAAGGAAAACCGCAAACGTGGTTTTGGCGCTCGTGTTCGGAAAAAATGCGATAGGGGTGGACGTGCACGTGCACCGTATTTCCAACCGCCTCGGAATAGTAAGGACGAAAAGACCGGAGGAAACGGAAAAGGAATTGGTGAGGATTATTCAAAAAAACCTGCACAGGACTCTAAACATTGCGCTTGTTTCCCACGGCCAGACAACCTGCTTGCCCAAGGTTCCTTTCTGCTCGCGCTGCGTTATCAGGGAATACTGCAAAAGAATTGGAGTGAAGAAGTCAGGATGAGCTGCGAAAGCTATAAAAATTGTTTCAGCAGGCAGGTTATTCTGGAGTTTCAGCAAAATTCGTTACGGTCTTGCTTTTCGCAGCAAAACCCTCCACTTTGCTAAGATGCAAGGAGCAGGATTTGAACCTGCGTAGCTGCTAGAGCACCAACCCCTGAAGCTGGCACGTTTGGCCTCCGTTTCAAAACCCGGAACTCGAAACGGATTTGACCGGGCTCCGCCATCCTTGCGCTTTATTTTCTCTTTCCTCGTTAAAATGATCTCCTGTTTCCCGTCTCCAGTTCTGAATAGGACGCGAGACAGAAAACGGGAAACCGTCCAATTCAGCAAGCCAGCCGAATAAAACAACCTTTAGCCCCGACCGGATTCGAACCAGTGTCACAAGGTATCTCCGAAACCGGAAACCCGAGAGAGGAAACCGTTTTTCCAGAGCCTCGTATCCTTGACCGCTAGACTACGGGGCTTTCAGTAGCAATATAGAATAATAATATTATCCTGCAAACGTTTTTATATTGTATATCGGAAATACAGCCAAGGTGGTAATAATGTCTTTGGAATCTTTAGCGACGTGCGCAATGCCCATAGCGATCGCCGGCGGGATAGTCCTTTTGGGCGCGATAAGGATAATCATGCAGTACGAGGCAGGAGTGGTTTTCACTTTGGGAAAGTACTCGGGCATAGCGAATCCGGGCCTTAACCTGATAATTCCGGTTATACAATCAATAAGCACAGTAGATACGAGAATCCTTACCATAGATATCCCGAAGCAGGAAGTGATGACAAAAGACAATGTTCCGCTCGGAGTCAATGGAGTTGTATTCTATAGGGTGGAGGACCCCGAAAAGGCGGTGCTCAAAATACAGAACTACCACTATTCGATTTCGCAGTACGCGCAGACCGCGCTCAGGGACATAGTTGGGAGTAAGGACATGGACACCGTGCTCACCAATAGGGACGAGGTCGCGAACGAGATAAAGGCCATAGTGGACAAGGAAACCATTGAATGGGGAGTTGACATCACAAATATAAAGATACAGGACATTGAGCTTCCTGCAGACATGAAAAGGATAATGGCGAAGCAGGCGGAAGCTGAAAGGGACAAGAGGGCGAAGATAATAGAAAGCGAAGGCGAGCTCCTTGCTTCGGAAAAGGTTTCACAGGCGGCGAACCTCCTTGCCAAAACCCCTGGCGGCTTGCACCTGAAAACGCTGCTCACAATCTCCAATGTGGCTGCGTTCGACGGCAACTCCATCGTTTTTGTCACTCCCATAGAGCTGCTCGAATCGCTCAAGGGAGTAGCTAGCTTAGGAGACAAAAAGAAGATTTAGCTCCCTGTTTTGAGGGCAAAATATGATGAGTGCAGTCAGCGGATTCCTCAAGGACAGGAAGAACGTCATTCTATTGGTCCTTTTCGTACTTTTCGTCGTACTTTTCGTAGCAGGCGAATTCATATATTCCGCATATGTAGAACTAATACTACTCTTCGCATTCCTCGTGTTCGGAGTACTTTCCATTATATGGAAGAGCAAGCAGGCGCGCCGCCTCACGCTTACCCTGCTGCTCGTGCTCTTGTTCCTAAAGTTCGGCATTGATTTCTTAGGGGAAACCAGTTTGTTCGTAGCAATCGTAGGCGGGATAGTCCTTTTGGGCGCGATAAGGATAATCATGCAGTACGAGGCAGGAGTGGTTTTCACTTTGGGAAAGTACTCGGGCATAGCGAATCCGGGCCTTAACCTGATAATTCCGGTTATACAATCAATAAGCACAGTAGATACGAGAATCCTTACCATAGATATCCCGAAGCAGGAAGTGATGACAAAAGACAATGTTCCGCTCGGAGTCAATGGAGTTGTATTCTATAGGGTGGAGGACCCCGAAAAGGCGGTGCTCAAAATACAGAACTACCACTATTCGATTTCGCAGTACGCGCAGACCGCGCTCAGGGACATAGTTGGGAGTAAGGACATGGACACCGTGCTCACCAATAGGGACGAGGTCGCGAACGAGATAAAGGCCATAGTGGACAAGGAAACCATTGAATGGGGAGTTGACATCACAAATATAAAGATACAGGACATTGAGCTTCCTGCAGACATGAAAAGGATAATGGCGAAGCAGGCGGAAGCTGAAAGGGACAAGAGGGCGAAGATAATAGAAAGCGAAGGCGAGCTCCTTGCTTCGGAAAAGGTTTCACAGGCGGCGAACCTCCTTGCCAAAACCCCTGGCGGCTTGCACCTGAAAACGCTGCTCACAATCTCCAATGTGGCTGCGTTCGACGGCAACTCCATCGTTTTTGTCACTCCCATAGAGCTGCTCGAATCGCTCAAGGGAGTAGCTGGCTTAGGAGACAAAAAGAAGAATTAGCCCCCTGTTTTTATTCTTTTTTATCCTGATTCTATTATTTCAAACACAGAAGCGAAATTGAAACCCCGATGTTCAGTCATGCCGAACAGACAGTCGCAACAGGCGACTGGAAAGAGGGAACTTTTCCCGGGCTGGTAGATCAACGGTAGATCGCGTCGTTCGCAACGACGAGGCTGAGGGTTCGAATCCCTCCCCGTCCATATTATTACCAGTTACTGTTTCCGGTCCATTTTGAAATCAGCATTCAGATTTTCCAGCATTCATTTTATGTAACCCTTCTTCACCAAATACTCGGCAACTAATATCTCCCCTTTCGCAGCGCCTTTCTTCGTATTATGGGAAAGCACCACGTATTTGATCCCGTTCGGGAAAACGTCGTCCTTCCTTAGCCGGCCTACAGTGATGCTCATCCCATTGTTTGCATCCCTGTCTCTTCTCGGCTGGGGCCGGTTGTCCTCGTTCCTGATCACAATGCTTTCCCCAGGCGCAGAAGGCAAATCCCCGAATTCCTTTCTGAATCGTTCGTTGAATTTCGCAATCGCTTTCCTGTAACCATCAGGCGTGCACTGCTTCTCCGTTTCCACGAAAACGGTTTCCGTATGCCCTTCGCGCACGTTCACTCTCGTGCACGTGCAGCTCACCCTGAATGCAGCGTTTTTCGTCCCATTACCAAATATTTTCACAGTTTCCTTTTGCACTTTCTCCTCTTCTTTTGCAATAAAAGGGATGAGATTGTCTATTATATCCAGGGAAGGCACGCCCGGATAGCCCGCGCCAGAAAGCGCCTGCATCGAAGTCATGAACACATTCTTTATCCCGAATTCATCGTAAATTGGCTTCAAGCTTACTGCAAGCCCCACAGTAGTGCAGTTCGGTCCAGGAACCACAAATCCCTTCCAGCCCCTTTTCTTCTGGGTTTCAATCAGGCCTGCATGTTCCACATTCACTTCAGGAATGAGGATGGGAACGTCTTCGTCATACCTGAATGCAGAGGTTGTGCTTATCACCGGCTTCTCCTTTGCGCATTTTTCCTCTGCATCGCGCGCAATCTCCCCAGGAAGAGCGGAAAATATTATATCGTACTGCTTGAGGTCGTCCCCTATTTTGGCGACATCCTTTACAACCATCGCGGCTATCCCCGGCTCCATGTCCCCATCCTGATGCCATGTTGCTGCTTCGGAATATTTTTTCCCCGCCGATTTCTCCGAAGCGTAAAGCCCTGTTATTTCGAACCATGGATGGTTCCTGCACACCTCTATGAACTGCTGTCCAGCAACCCCGGTAGCCCCCAATACCGCACATCTGTATCTTTTCATCAAAATCACCACCCGTGCTTCGTTCGTTTTTGCCTTACCTGTTGAGCACTGTCCCAAGCAGTTCTACTCCTTCCTTTATCTTCTCTTCCTTTTGCGTAATCGCAATCCTCACGTATCCGTCGCCGTATTCCCCGAACGCGGTGCCGGGCGTGACAACCACTCCTTTTTCGAGCGCCTTCATCGCGAATTCCATCGGCTTCATCCCAGTGCTCCGTATATTCACCCACACGTAGAAAGTCCCCTTCGGCTTTTTCGCAGCAAGCCCTATCCTGCTTAGCCCGCTCACGAGCGCATCCCTTCTTTTCGCGTATTCGCGGAATATTTCCTCTACCTCCCCAGGTTTCTTCCCATCCCTGTAGGAATCGAGCGCAATTGCCCCTGCTTTCTGTATGTAAACGGGAACTCCGGAATCGATGTTTTCCTTCGCCTTCCCCAAGCCCTTTACTATTTTTTCGTTTCCCACCGCAAAGCCAAGTCGGTCGCCGGTCATGCAGAATGTTTTGGAAAGCGAATGGAATTCCATAACCGCGTCCTTTTTCATGTCTGCGACCTCGAAAATGGAAGGAGCGACATAATCGTCAAATGTGAATTCCGAGTATGCATTGTCGTAAGCAAGGACTATCTCATGCTCCCTGCAGAATTCGAGCGCCTCTTCCAGAAATTTCTTATTGCACACAGCTCCAGTAGGGTTGTTGGGATAATTGAGGAACATGAGCTTCGCCTTCTCCGCGTCCTCTTTCTTCACCGCATCCAAATCCGGTAGAAAATCGTTTTCCTCGAACAAAGGCATCTTCACTGCAATTCCGTCGGAAAGTATCGTAGTTCCATTCGCGTAAACCGGATAGCCGGGATCAGGGCACAGCACAATATCTCCAGAATCCACGAGTGCCCTGCCGATGTTCGCGATTGCTTCCTTCGCGCCTATTGTCGCGACTATTTCGCTCCGCGCATCCGCATGAACTCCAAATCTCTTTCCCATGAACCGCGAGACCGCCTCCCTGAAAAACAGCTCTCCTTCATAGGAAGGGTAGTTGTGATTTTTCGGCTCAGACGCTTCCTTCGCAAGCGCGTCTAATATGAATTTGGGAGTTGGAATGTCCGGATCCCCCACTGCGAGCGAAATTATCGCAGTTCCTTTCTTTATCTGCTCCTGTTTCAACCGGTCTAAGTCCGCAAATGGATATACGGGCATCCTCTCCAGCCGCTTCGCATATACGCTCTTCATCGTTTCCACATTTCCATCAGATATTCATTCGCTCTTTCCATTCCAGCTCATTCTCCCAATTTGAATTCCTCGTGTATGGCGCGTATGCATTCGTCAACGCTCTCCTGCCGTATTATAATCGTAATGTTCGAGTCGGTTGCCGCCTGGGATATCATCTCTATATTTACCTTGTTCTTTGCGACCGAGTCGAAAATGCGCGCAGATGTGCCCACGCTTCCCCTTATCCCTTCGCCTACGACACCAATTGCTGCGAACCCCGTCTTTATCCAGAATTCGCTCACGATTTTGGAGGGCATGTCGTCGAGTGTTTTCCTCACCTTTTCAGCATCACCCTCGTCCACTGTGAAGGAGATATTGACCTGGGAAGTGGCGATGGTGTCTATGGATACGCCGTTGTCAGCCACCACGTTGAATATTTTCGCAGCAACTCCAGGCATGTTGACCATCGCACTTCCCTTCACATTCACTATCGCGATTTTCTTCTTCGCCGCTATGGAAGTTATTATCCTGTCCGAATTCTCCTTCCTTTTCTCCACTATGCGCGTTCCGTTCGCAGAAGGATCGAACACGCTCTTTATCTGTGCGGAAATCCCAGAGCCCTCGAGCGGGTCCATGGTTCTCGGATGAAGTATCTTCGCGCCCATGTATCCGAGCTCCTTCGCCTCTTCAAACGTTATCTCGTCCAATTTCTTCGCGTCCTTCACCACGCGCGGGTCTGCTGTCATGAAGCCTTCTACGTCCTTCCAGATTTCCAGCACGTCCGCTCTGCTAGCCACAGCGACCACGGCAGCGGAGTAGTCCGAGCCGCCCCTGCCGAATGTGTTTACATTGCCTTCTGAATCCACGCCGTAAAATCCGCTTATCACGAGCGTCCTTTCCTTTATTTTCGGAATAACATTTTTTGCGAAATTCGTTTTCGTCTTCTCCATCACGCAGTTTGCTCTCTCGAACTTTCCATCAGCGACTATGCCGCACCGTTCCGCGTCCATCGTCTCAGCGCTTATTCCGTGTGAATTGAGGTATTCGGAAACAAGGATCGCGCTCAGCCGCTCCCCGAACGAGGCGATGCGCTCCTTCCTCTCCATCCCATTCGTTTTTTCGGAAAGCAATTCAGAAAGTTCGGAGAATTTCCTCCCGAACATCTCGTCCTCGCTATCGAAATACGCCTGGTGCATTTTCCTGAGTTGCCCGCTTATGTCCTCGCCTTTCGCATAAGCGTTGAGCAGCATGTCCGTTACTCCGTTGAGCGCAGACACCACCAAGATGTTCTCGCGCCCGAAATTCATCTTCACGATTTCAACGAGGATTTCGAGATCTTCGCGGTTCCGCAGAATCCCCCCGCCTATCTTAAGCACAGCGCGCATTCTTCGTTCACCTTTCAGTCCTGTCCGAAATGGCAATCAGGTCCGCAAGCACGGCACTCGCGGTCTCCATTTCTCCGGCGCCTTTCCCCACGAGCGTGAGTGGCCCTGCCATTTTCGTTTCAAGGGTTATCGCATTGAGCGTTCCGTTTATGGATGCAAGAGGATCAGAAACCGGGACAAAGCACGGCGCAACTTCCATATTTCCGTCTGCGTCCGCAGAGCAGATCAATTTAATCCTGTAATTCTGCGATGCGGCCAATTCAAGTATCTCGGGCGTGATGCGCGAAATTCCCGTCCTCTTCACTTCAGAAAAGGACGCGCTCTTTCCGAATATCGCGTTCGCTACTATTGCGAGCTTCGCAGCAGCATCTATCCCCTCCACATCGTAGGAAGGGTCCTTTTCCGCAAACCCGAGCTGCTGCGCCTCCCTGAGCACGCTTTCGTAGGGCATCTTCTCCTCAAACATCCGCGAAAGGATATAGTTGGTGGTTCCATTGAGTATTCCCTTCACCTTGGAGACCCGGTCTGCCCTGAGATAATTGTTCGCAGTTGCGAAAATCGGTATCGCGCCTCCCACAGTCGCCTCGAACCTGAAAATGCACCCATTCTTCTTTGCAAGCGAGTTGAGTTCGTGGAAATGGAGTGCAAGCGGGCCTTTATTGGAGGTTACGAGGTGCTTCTCCCTTGCGAGCGCTGTCTTCATGTACGTATAAGCCGGCTCAGCGTCCTTGAGGTTGGTAGTAGTTAGTTCCACGAGCACGTCATATTCCGCATCCTGCACAATCTCAATTGCCTGCTTCTGCACAAACCCTGCAAGCTCGGATATTTTCCTTCCCGCAGCGGTTTTTTTCAATTCTTCGGCAGCAATCCCATCTTTTGAATAGAGATATCCGGAAGAGGACGCTATTCCGCACACGATGAATTCCTTCCTCTGGAAAAGCGCCTTGAGCACCCCCTTTCCCACTGTGCCAGTTCCGAGTACGAGAAGTTTCAGCGTCATTGTCGCATCACAATGCAGGTTTTTAGTTTCCAGTTTAGAGTTTCGCATCCTTCTATTCCACTGTCTTTATGAGCATGAGGTTGTTCTGGCTGCACACTTCCTCTATTGTTCTGAGCGCCCTCGAAACAATTTCGTCGTCTTCAGTGTCGAATGTGATGAGCGCACTGCTCTCCCCGCTGTGCGATGGCATGTTCACCGAGAATTTGGACACGTTCGCTCCGAGCACATCGACTTTCCTGACCATCGTCTCCACGCTCCTGGTATGTATTATATGCCCGACAATGCCCACGGTTATGCGCCTGAGCTGCGCTAGTTTTCCGAGCGATATGACTTTCCAGCTGTCTTTCCTGAGCAGCGCTGACAACCGCTCGAGCGCCTCCTTTCCCACGATAGCGAACGTTACTATCACTGGCATATGAGAGTTCGTCTTCTTTCCGTGCATGTGCGTGACACTCGTAATGTTCGCGTTCACCTCGCTCAGCACATCCAGGAGCTTCCTGAGCTGCCCTGGCTTGTCCTCCAATTCAACTTCAAGCGACGCTTTCATCTTCTTGGCACCTGATGGTTCCAGTTCAACAAATGATCAGCTAACTCTGTAGTTATATCCCTAATACATCGTTCATGCTATAAACTTTTCCTCCTATATTCCTGGAGGCAATCCACTTTATCGCCTTCACGCACCCCCTCGCGAACGCGTCCCTGGAATGCGCGGAATGCCTTAGTTCTATTTCCTCGCTGTTTCCTACGAACCAGATGGAATGCATCCCTACTATGTCCCCTGCCCTCACCGCATGCACCCCTATCTCATTCCTCTTTCTCGGCATCATCCCGTTCCTTCCGTAAACAAACTCATCGTTCTGCGCCCGCGCTTCCTGTATGACTTTCGCCACCTTTACAGCCGTTCCGCTCGGCGCATCCTTCTTCTGATTGTGGTGCCATTCTATAACTTCAACGTCGTAGTCCCTCAGTTTCGCGGCCATCTCGCCCGCAAATTTGAAGAATAGATTGACACCTACGGAGAAGTTTGGGGCAAGAAGCGCAACCGCATCCTTTTCCTTTACCGCATCTTCAATTTTTTTCATCTGCTCCGGAGTGAACCCAGTCGTACCTATAACCAGCTTCTTTCCATCAGCAATTATTTTCGGAACGGATTCAGAAGCCGCATGCGCATTTGTGAAATCCACGACCACTTCCGCATCCCTTATCGCTTCGGAAATTTTGTCGGGCGTGTAAATCGGATAAGCTGCTTTCCCCCCATTCAACTCCACTCCTGCAACTATCCGTATTTCCGGATCTTCGGCAGCAACCTGCGCAGCAGCAGCGCCCATTTTTCCCAGTCCAATGAATGCAACCTTTATCATTTAATCACCAACAATTTCGGGTTTTTTATCTCCGGTTCCGTAAACTATATTTTGCCCAGATTTTTCAACTCAACCCTGAGCTTCTCCCTTCCTCCGGCAGTCATGGGAATGAGAGGCAGGCGCATGGGATCCGCCTCTATCACGCCCATCATCTCGAGCGCTGCCTTCACAGGCGCTGGATTCGTCTCTGAAAAAAGCGCCTTTATCATCGGAAGTATGGAAAAATGCATCTCCATCGCATTTTTCCAATCATTCCTTTTCACCGCGTCGTAAATGTCCATGAGCTCCTTTCCGACCACGTGCGAAACAGCGCATATGCCCCCATCTCCTCCGAGCGCGAGCGTCGGGTAAACCATCTGGTCGTCGCCTGCGAGAATGTAGAACTTCTTCCCTAATTTTCTTGCTCCTCCCATCACGTCCATGGTCATATCCATGTTCCCGCACGCGTCCTTGAGCCCTATCACGTTTGGATTCGTCTTCGCGATATCCAGAATCACCTTCGGCTCTATATTCTTTGCAGTTCTTCCTGGAATATTGTATATGAAGAGCGGCTTATTGGTTGCCGAGGCAACCGCCCTGTAATGCGCCGCCATTCCTTCCATCGTGGGCTTGTTGTAATATGGTCCCACTATCAGGAAAGAGTCAGCGCCCAGTGCATCTGCCTGCCTCACCTTTTCCACAGCAGTAATAGTATTATTAGTCCCTGCTCCTGCCATAACCGGAACCTTTTCCTTCGCCTCTTCCACGGAAATTTCAATTACCCGCGCCCATTCCTCCTTGCTCAATACAGGGCTTTCTCCGGTAGTTCCGCAGGGCACAATGCCAATACATCTCTGCTCCTTCAGCACAAATCTTATCACGTTCCTGACCCCTTCCTCGTCCACCTTTTCGTCTTTTCCAAAAGGCGTGACGATGGGGCAGTGTATCCCAGAATAGTCGTGCATAATTCCCACCTCTAAGCTATTGGAAGCTATAGCTTCGTAAGCGTTATATTAATAACTTTTGTTATAAAAATGACAATTTGTCAGAAATTCGTTAATATCTAATATAATTGCAATTGTTAACTATGCGTTGTTGCACAACTTGCGCGAGTCATAGTCATAGCTGAAAGTAATCGGGCATGCAAAACGAAAAACTGAAGAAAGACAAACCCACAAGTCGCTGGAGAAAAACGCGCTTTTTTAAAGTTGCCCGACTAAAACAGATTACTTTTGTTTACTGCAGTGATTATCGATGATTCCCAACATCTACGAAGGCGATTATCGCAAGCTGATCATCTTTCCGCTCGTGCTCCTTCTGATATCCATCTATTTCATCCCGCAGATAAAGTTAGGCGTGGACTTTACAGGAGGAACACTGATAATCCTGGATCTCACAAAAGCTGTTGATGCGGAAGAACTGAAGGCGAACCTTGCGAATGAAGGCATAATGGGCTCGATTAAGACATACAATACGAGCTTTGGGCCCAAGGCGGAAATAGAAATAGGACAGAACCCGGATTTGGTGAACGCGGACAAGTTGCGCGACGAATTCAACTCGAAATTGGACGAGGTCTCGCTGCTCGAAGCCCAGTCGAACATTAATTCTTCCTTGCTCGGAAGCTATCTGGAGGAAAAGAAGGCGCTCAACAATATCTCGGATTCTTTATTCCAGTTAGCCGCAAGATCCGGAAATGCAGAAGACATAGAGAATCTAAACGCCCTGAAAACCGAAACACTCAACGCCTACTATATGGTGTATGATAATTACAAGAATTCCATTTCCGCCTCAATAGACAAATACGTGGATTATTCTTCGTTCAGCGTGCAGAGCGTGAGCCCGGCTCTGAGCGCACATTTCATAGAAAATGCGATAAAGGTCGCGCTGTTTGCAGCAGTTCTCTCGACGATATTCGTATTCATATTCTTCCGCACGCTCATACCGAGCGTCGCAGTGATATTTGGAGCTGCGAGCGACATAATAATCGCATTGGGGGCGATGGGCCTTCTGGGAATTCCGTTCACGCTCGCGTCCTTCGCCGCTTTGCTCGTAATTTTGGGCTTCTCGCTCGACACGGACATATTGCTGACAATGCGGCTGCTCAAGCGCGCAGGCGACCCGAGGCAGAGGGCCTTCGACACCATGAAGACAGGACTTACCATGAGTGCAACCGCGTTCTTCGCGTTCTTCATTCTTTATCTTGTGGGGCTCTACACCCACATTTCAATCTATTCCGAGATTTCAGCAGTTGCGCTCGCAGGCCTTTTCGGGGACGTGTTCGCAACCTGGGGAATAAACGCAGTAGTGGTGCTTATGCACGTAGAGGGCAAAATATGATGAGTGCAATCAACGGATTCCTCAAGGACAGGAAGAACGTCATTCTATTGGTCCTTTTCGTGGTTTTCGCTGCAGGCGAATTCATATATTCCACATATGTGGGACTAATACTGCTCTTCGCATTCCTCGTATTCGGAGTACTTTCCACTGTATGGAAGAGCAAGCAGGCGCGCTTCCTCGCGCTTTTCCTGCTGCTCGTGCTCTCGTTCCTGAACATAGTGGCGAATGGAGTGAAGTTCGGCATTGATTTCTCAGGGGGAACCCGTTTGCCCGTAGTGCTCGAAAAAGCGGTGAGTGAGGACACGATGGGCGAGATACTCTCGATAATAAAGAACCGCGCCTCAGTCCTCGGCCTTACAGAGGTGAAGGTGCGCGCAATAGGGAACTCGCAGATAGACGTTGAAGTTCCAGGAACCGACGAGAACCTGATAAGGACCATAGAAAATGTGCTGAGCCACCAAGGGGTGTTCCAGGGAATAGTGGACGGAAAGGTCGCCCTAAGTGGAGAGGATATTCTTCCAGGAACCATATACTCAGTTCCTCCTTCAGGGCTGAGGGACGCAGACTGGGGGGTGAGCTTCTCAATAACCAGGACAGGGGCTGAGAATTTCGCAGACGCAGTGAAAGGGAAAGCAAACTATCCGCTCTATATGTTCCTCGATCGCCCGAGGGCTGCGGCAATATTCATTTCAATGGAAGATCTGAAAGGGGAGAAAACCATTTCGGACAAAGACGCGCCCGGAATCGCGGACAAGGCGCTAAAGTTGGAAGGCATGGACATCCAACTCCATATCCTGGACGATTTCAATTTCTCAGAAGCGAACATTTCAGCGAACGGGACCAAAGCGATAATATCCGCGTCCTTAGACAGCGAAACAAAGGAGAAAATAAGGGCGCTCGGGTTCAACCTGAGCGAAGTGCAGAATATAAGCCCCGTAATCCGCGCATCCACTTCCTTAAGGAGTTTGGCAATAGAGCGCTGGGAAGCGATAGGCCTTCTTTCCGCGCCTTCCCTTTCCCCTGATATAACCTTAGGATTACCTTCGTACAGCTACACGATAAGCGGCTCTACCCAGGGCGCTGGAAGCGAGCGCGCTGCGAACGCACAGGAGGAAGTGAAAAAGATAACCTCGATATTGAAAGGCGGCTCCCTCCCAGTGCAGATTTCCATAGGAAGCAGGATTTCCATCCCCGCGCCGCTGGGGCAGCAGTTCCTCCAGTTGAGCGCTTTCGGAGTAATAGCCGCAATAGTCGCAATCTCTCTTTTCGTTTCCCTCAGATATATGCGACTGAAGATAATCGCGCCCATACTCGCGGTGAGCATTTCCGAACTGGTGATACTGGTTTCTCTCCTTGGCTCATTCACAATAGACCTCGCGACAATGGCAGGCATCCTGGCTGCAATCGGAGTGGGGGTGGACGCGCAAATAGTGATTACTGACGAATTGCTTAAGAAAGAGGGAAAGAACCACGAGGAAAAATTAAACTATGCGTTTGACATCATAACGACCGGCGTAGTCGTGGCAGTGGTTGCGATGGTTCCGCTCCTTTTCTCAGGGATGGTCGAAGTGATTGGCTTCGCGCTCTCCACCATAATCGGCTCGCTGCTCGGTTTCATGATATCGAGGCCGGTTTACGCGCTGCTCGTGGAAAGAATAATAGAATGAATTCCCATTGCTCCGCACGATATGCTCATCACGATTTGACTCCTTTCCAGAAGGAAATCGCAGTTAAGATAACCAATTCAAGGTACAGAAACTTTTATCTTTGCTTCGTGGATATCGAACATGCGCCCAAAACCACTTTTCTGGGTAACTTTCGCCACTCGATAAGATAATTCGTCCGCGCGCCTCAACTTATTCCTTCACAACTGTCCCTGAATGGGACTTTCCCCCAATCGCCTTCTTCACGTCATCCAGATTCCTTCCATTCACGAAGTGCGTTTCAATTCCAGAGCGTGCTATGATTTTACATGCCAGAATGTCGAATACGAAATTCGTCCCTGCTTTCCTCTCATCCCACTTCATCGCAAGCGCGATCAGATCCGTGTAATGCAGTTTGGAATATTTTTTTGCGTTCGGGTTGATTCTTGGATTCGAGTCATAAACAGCATCTACATTGCTCATGTTCACCAATTTTTTCGCATGAAGCGCTTCCGCGAGCAGTGCAGCATCCGCATCAGTGGTTATTCCGGGAATAGTCCCGCCCATCACCACTGTCTTATAGTTCGCCGCCTCCTTCTTCGCCTCCCAAAAATTGAAAATCACGTTCGGATAGGCATTTTCCCTGAGCGCATTTATCACGAGTTTCGCATTCTGCCTCGTGCTCATGATGGCAATCTCGTCCGCTTCGAATTCATTCGCGCCCAATTCGCGAGCTGCCTGCGCATAAACCCTTGCGCTTTTTCCGCCCCCTGCCACGATTCCGAAATTGCACTTGCTTTCCTTCAGGATCTTCGCCAGCTTTCTCAAATATCCAGCATCAGGCGTGCCTTCTGGATTTAAAACGCCTCCTCCGAGCGAAAGAACCATCCATTCGGTCATTTTTTCACCTATGAAAAAATGAATTCTGGCCGGACTGCTGGCCAGATATCCATAAAATCACCTTTCTCAATTCGTTCGTGTATTTTTTAAAGGTGATTGGGCAGAAAGCAAACCGACTTTTCGATATTTTTACTTTGCAGAGCTCGATAAATGCGTACGATGGTTTTTCGCGCTATAGGAGCAAATTAATCCAGGACAAACAGCCATTTACTGACGTGAAGTGGAGGAATTATAAACTCTTACTATGATAACATCGCCATGCGAATGCGAGTCCCAGAGCGTGCGTTTTTCGTTTTCTTGGCGTTTTTGCTGTTTTCTTCTGTTCTGCACGCTTCATACCAGAATATAGTAATAAATACTCCTGGTCTCGTCTCCTACTGGAAGATGGACAACAACTGGAACGACAGCAAAAGTGCGAATCACGGCACAAGATATGGGATAGGGGATGAAGTTCCTGCCATGACGAATTATACCACTCCGAGCGGAGTTGTCAGCTCTGACAGCGAATATTCAGGATACTTCGCATGGTATGCCTTTGATAATAATATTAACAACACTCTTTGGAGTTCCAATTGGCCAACTTCGCCGCCGTGGTGGATAAAATACGAATTTCCCTCAGAGAAAATAATCAAGCAATATACTATCAGAGCAAGGAACCCCGCAGACCCCTACCCAGTTGACTGGAAGCTCCAGGGCTCGAACGATAATAGCACTTGGAACGACCTTGACACGCGGACAGGGCAGGTGTTCACCGCGCTTGAAAAAAAGACATTCAATTTGTTAAATAATGTTGCGTATAAATATTACAGGATTTATGTGACGGCAAGCAACTCAATGCAATCCGTTACTATTGGTGAGATAGAACTGATAGGAGACGGCTTCGGCCCAGCCAAATACGGCTCTGCATCAGGGAGTTTTGATGGCTTAGACGATTACGTAAGTGTCCCGGACTTTCTTGACCCCACGATCGGGGATTGGTCTTATGAAATGTGGATTAAGCCTGCATCTCTGCCAAGTCCTTCACAATATGCTGCAGGATTATTGAGCCAGGTTAACAATGACCAGAATTGGGCAATCTACGTTTATAATGATGGAAAAATAGCTATAGGCAAAGCAGGAATTAACGAAATTGTAAGCTCTGCTGGAGTAATAACTGCAGGAGCCTGGCATTATATTGTTGTTATCAAAAACGGAAGCACGACAACAATCTATGTTAACAATAATCCTGTAGCATCGAGTACAATGGCGGTGTGGACAAATACTGCTAACCCATTGAGAATTGGGGGCTATGTATATGGTGGCACTCCATATTATTTCAATGGCTTTATAGATGAGGTTGCTATATACAATGTATCGCTGAACGCATCCACCATAATGGAGCATTACACCGAAGGAAAGCCGCAAATACGATTCGTACCTCCCACCCCTGCCAACAATTCAACCCTTTATGCGAATTCAGTTTACGTGAACACGAGTGTGAACGGAACAGGAAACCTTTCCGCATTCATCGACTTCAACCGCTCCCTTGTGGGCTACTGGAGCTTCGACAACATAAGCGGAACAACGGTTTA
>JBGFRX010000001.1:0-10085 GCA_041694885.1 Microcaldota archaeon
TGTCAGCGTTGTCGTAGCCGCTTCCGAAATAAAGACCTCCCGCGGAGCCACAGGCCTCAATGCAGTTGAGTCTATTCGAAATCGCGCTCCCGTCGATGGAAAACGCAGCAAAGGCTTTGACCGCGCTGAACGGCCCGAAGTAGCTGTACGAGGCCGAGCCCAGGCGTATGCCAATATTACACGAACGGATATAAACCTTAGATATCTCTCCGCCGCTGAAATCGCCAGCGATCCAAATCCCAGTGGCTGCGCTACCGGTGTAGCATCTAATGTAAAGCGGCGAAGATCCTCCGGCACCAATGAAGCAGTTCCTGCAACTTACATGCGAGTAGATTCCTGCGGCTGGACCTGGCAATATGTGCCCTACCTCCACTCTGCCGGTCGCATAGATCTCTACGTCATGAGCGTAGGTTTTATTCTCGAAAGGCACGATTGCTATGACTGGCCAGGGATTCAGTTGTGTTATTGAATAGCTTCCTAGGTTATACTTTCCGGGTTTGCAAATGTATATCGCTGGCTCTAAAGTATTACTGCAGTCCAAATCTCTATCCAAAGACACTCCTGGAGGGGCGCAATACCCGCACTTCCAGGTCGTCGAATTTTTTGCACTTATATTGATATCGTATGTGGGTACGGATGTGGCTACAGATGTAAATGTAAAAAACAGGAGCACGGCAAATGCAATTTTCGCGGAGAGCATCGCGTAGGAGAAGGGCGATAATATATATAAAATTAATGCCCGATGTAGCAACATAGCTTAGAAGAAGTAAAAATAGGATAACAGCAGGAAAATTCCGCATTCTGGAGCCCGCGCTGCTTACCCTGCTTTCCGTAATCGCGAATTACGCGAATTTCCCTAGGATGGAGCGAGCAGAAAAGGAGAAAGAGCGAAAGGAAAATGCGGAAAAATGCGCACATGGGAAATAGTCGCAATCCGGCACTAAATTGTTTTCGGTATTATATGCTAAGGAGTTGATTGCATGATCATAATTATAGACAACGGTTCGCAGTACACCCATCTCATAAAACGGAATTGCATGAACATGGACTTCGAAACCGGGATAATGAACAGTAAGGTTCAGCTTGACGAAGTAATTGCGAAAAAGCCCGAAAAAATAATTTTGAGCGGCGGCCCGGGCTCGGTTTACGCACCAGAGGAAAAGGAGAGGGTGAGCGAAAAAGTAGTTAAGGCGGTTTTCGGAAAGAAACCTGACGTTCCTTTGCTCGGAATCTGCTTCGGCCATCAGATGATCGGGCATGCTTTGGGCGGAAAGGTGGAGAAAGGGAAAAGCGCGGAATACGGAATTGCCAAAATCACCGTGGACAGGGAGGGGACGCTGCTGAAAGGCGTGCCGCGCGAATTCAATGCATGGGTCAGCCATTTCGATGAGGTTAAGATTGTTCCGAACGGTTTCGAGGTTCTGGCGCACTCAAACACGTGCGGTATTGAGGCGATGGAGAACGCGGAGAAAAAAATTTTTTCAGTTCAGTTCCACCCCGAGGTCTGGCATACTGAAAACGGAGAAGTTATTCTGCGGAATTTCCTGAAAAGCTAGATGGATTTCATCGCGAAGAAAAAAATGGAAGTTCTGCCAATAAACGTATGCTACTCTGCTAAGGTGCCGAAACGGGAGTTTGAGGGGTTGTTTGCATTCTGCTCCAAAAACAGGGTGAAGGAGGCAACGCTGCTGTCGCTTGGGAAAAATTTTGAGGAGGAGAAGGAAGGCGTAAAAATAAGGGTAACCAACATGGAGGAATGGTTTGGAAAATACTTATAGTACTCTCGCTTTCCTTCCGTCAAAATAAACCGTCTCCTCGAACCTCACGCCGAAATCCTTGAAATAAGCTGCGGGCTCTATCGCCATCGCCGTTCCCTTCAATCCGTCATTGTATTTCTTATTCAGGCGGGGATATTCGTGGATATCCAGCCCAAGCCCATGGCCTATGGAATGTACTGGCTTTGGCAATCTGCATTTGGAAAACAATTTTTCCGAAAAGAGCGCAACATCCTTCCCTGTTCTGAAATCCGGAAACGCATCGATGATTTCGTAAAATATATTCTGCATTTTTTCATACGCATCGCGCACTTCCCTTTTCGGTTTATTCGTTCCGGAAAAAAATACGCGCGAGATGTCCGAGCAATAGTTTCCGTATTTTACTCCGTAATCAATCAGGGCAAAATCCCCTATCCCGGAATGCGCGGGTTTGTAATGCGGAAATGCGCTGTGCATCCCCGAACCGACGATCGGATCAAAGGCCGGCCTGAGCCCTTTTTCGAAAGTGCGCGCCAGCAGCCAGTCGGCCGTTTGTTTTTCTTTTTTGAACCTGGAAATTTCGATTTCTGAAAATATTTTCCTGGTGAAGGAAACCGCCTTTCTTATTTTTTCTATTTCTTCCGGCTTTTTTCTTGCGCGCATTTCCAGAAACCGCTCCGAGGCGTCCCTCGTTTTTGCAACCTTCCTTATCTTGTCGTAAATTTTCGCGGGCAGGGAGGAATAGTCGAGCGAAAGCTCCTTTCCTTTCACGAGCATGGCCATTTCCTCGAGCGGCTTTTTGTACGAGATAATTTTTCCCCTGAAGGAAAACTTCGCAGCCCGCTCGTTCAGTTTTGGGACAAAGAGGGCCTTTTCGTTTTCCAGCTCAAGATAGAATGAGTTATCCACATCGATTTTGGAAAAATAATAGAAGTTCGCGTCGAATTCGTTTCCGCGGAACAGGAGCATGTTTTCCATTTTATCAAGCCAAGTGCGCATTCTTTATTTCCGCTACCCCTCTTACGCCGTCCCAGTGGACTTTCCACTTATCTATTTTTATGCGCCTGGAAAAGAAGGGCGCATTCGCGACGAACGTTTCGCCTTCCCCCCCTTCCAAGAAAGGATGGATGTTTTTGGGCGCTTTTTCCACTAAAAAGGAAAATGGCTTTGCAAGGAATTCCGGGCCGAGCCCTTCAGCGGAAACCGCGACCACGTAAATTTCGAAATAAGAAAGCATTTCGTTCATCAGAATTTTTTCCTTGTGCCAGAGAGGTGAATAGGTCGCGATTCCCAGGTTTTCCCCTATCTGCTCTATTCTCTGCCTTTGATAATCCGAAGCAACAGCACCTGTGAAAACAGCGTCAGCGCCTGTTTCCGCAATTGTTTTTTCCAGGCTCCCGAGTTCCTTTTCCTTCGGAGCCCTGATTACAAAATGCGGAAGAGCTATTGCCTGCGCCTGTAATTTTGTCCAGCGCACATTAGGGTGGTGGAACATAAAGGAGTGGGGCTCGGGCTCGATTGTAACCATGGTTACATCGAATCCCCGGGACATCGCGCAGAAAACCGAGAAAATACTGTCCTTCCCTCCTGAAAAGAGGCAAATCGCTTTTTTCATATTGTGGTAACATTATGAAACCGTTTATAAACATAACTAAACCGGGTTCGGCAATGAACGTATGGGAAGGGATTTAAAACGTTTTAACCACAAATAATAACAGAAAAATAAAAAAACGTTTGGATTGCTGATGCGTATGGATAAAAAGAGAAGAAGCGGTGCGAATAGAGGTAAGCCAAAAAAGAGATGGAAGCGAAGGGCTGACGAACGGCGTAGATGATTATGGAAAAAATGCAAAAACGCGAAACGCAGGGTTTGCTGTTTACCCTTCCTGAAAAGGCGAAGAAGCAGCTTGGCGGGATTCCGCTTCTCGATCGCATAGTAAAGGGCAACCCGCTCGAAATTTTGAGGAAATACGGACTTGATTTCGACGGACGCATAAAATTGTCTGCGGACGAGGCAAATAAGGTGAGCGAAACCGAATTGCGCCATTGGTTCTGGAGTTTGCAAAGAAACGAGGATATCAGAATGGCGATACGGTTCTGCTCGCTGCTGCTCAAAAAGCGTGCTGCGCGCGAATTCCTTTACTCCATGGACTTGTCTCCTGAGTTTGGAAATGAGGCGGCAAAAGCGCTGGGCAAAAACCGGGAAACAGAAGGATGAATCAGAATACCTTGGCGAATTCGAGGGTTGAAAGCAGCGCGATAATGTACATCACCGGATGAATTTCTTTTCCTCTTCCTGTGACCCATTTTAGGAATATGTATGCAATGGAACCAACGCCTATCCCATTTGAAATCGAAAACGTAAACGGTATTGTAGCGACTGTCATGAGCGCTGGAATCATCACGGTCTTGTCCCTGAGGTCTATAAATCTTACCTGAAGGAACATCATCTCCCCGACTATTATCATCACCGGCGCAGCTGCCTCTATCGGAATGGCTTTTATGAGCGGGAACATGAAAATGGAGAGGAAAAACAAGGCAGCTATGAAAATTGCCGTGAGACCTGTCCTTCCTCCTGCTTCTATTCCCGAAGCGCTTTCAAGGTAGGTTACTGTGGAGCTCGTTCCCAGCGACGCGCCGACCATTCCGCCTATTGCGTTTACCCCCATTATCTTATCTGTTTCTTCAGGTTTCTTTCCTGCTTTTTTCCCCACCCTGGTGTTCAGCGCGGTTATTGTCCCGAAAACATCGAGGAAGGTTATTATGAAGAGCGACCATATTACCGGGAAAAGCGCAGGATGCGCTATTGATCCGAACTCTGCCTTGAAGAATACGCTGGAAATGTCAGGCGGCACCTCAAATATCTTTTCCGGAAGCGGAGCGAAGCCGGTGAGCATTGCAAGAACAGCGGTTGCAAGTACTCCGAGGAACATCCCTCCTTTCACGTTGCGGGAGACGAGAGCTGCAGTTATGAAAAACCCGGCTATGGAGATGAGTGCGGGGCCTTTTGTGAGGTCTGCAATGGAAACGAGGGTGCTTTCGCTGGATTGTATGAAATGTGCGTTCTGCATTCCTATGAACACGAGGAAAAGCCCGAGCCCTGCAATCAATGCGTGCCTGAAGGACTCCGGAATTGCTTTGGAAAGGTTCAGACGCGAGAGCGCGAGAAGGAGGATGAGTGCCTGCGACGCGAATACTGCTGCGAGCGCGACTTCCCACCTGAAACCCATCGTCCTGACTATGGAGTAGGAGAAATAGCCGTTCAGCCCCATCCCTGCTGCGAGCGCGAACGGTTTGTTCGTGAAAATCCCCATAAGAAGAGTGGCAATTCCTGCTGAAAGTGCTGTTGCGACGAAAACAGCGTCGTATTCCATTCCGGCATCCGAGAGGAATTTCGGGTTTATCGCGAGAATGTAGGAAAGGGTAAGGAAGGTGGTTAGTGCTGCTATGAATTCGGTCTTCAGGTCTGTCCTGTGCTTTTTCAGGTCGAACACGAAGCGATTTGAACAACAATCATTATAACTATTGCTAAGCAAATACGATTGCGTTCAGGGTGTTTGCATGGTTATATTGGTCGACTTGGGTTCGTTGGAAAATAACTTCGACAGCTGCGTAAAGACCTTCAACCAGCTGAGCAAAAAAAAGAGCGAAGCCAATATGCAGAAGATCGCTGAAATCCACCGCTACCTAGTGGATATGGACGCATCCGCTGCTGCGCTTCTGAAAAACGAGTGGAACAAGGCAAAGCCGGACAACGAAGCGATAAAACGCATAGAACATCTTCGCAAAGGGATAAACGTGCTGCAAAGCGAAATAGCCACGTATAAGGCGGACTATGAAAAGAGCCGCGTGCCGCAAAAGGTTCTGGGCAAAAACGAAGCGTTGAAAGAGGAGTTCGAAAAGAAGAAACCGCTTCTTTCTGCGAAATGATCTCATGATAGACAAAAAAGAACTGCGCGCGAGATTCCAGAAGGACTGGAAGAAGCATTACGATATCAAATCCCTGAAGGAGAAGGGTTTCTCGAGGCAGAAGTGCAGGAAGTGCGGAAGGTATTTCTGGGCGCCTGCAGAAAGGGAGAGGTGCGCTGACCCTGCCTGCATCGGCTACGAATTTATAGGGAACGCGCCATCCAAAAGGCGACTGGGCTACGTGGAGACGTGGAACGAAGTCAAAAAATATTTCACTTCGCACGGGCACGGATACGTGGCTCCCTACCCTACAGTGGCGAGGTGGCGCGATGATTTGTATTTCACGATTGCGAGCATAAATGATTTCCAGCCCTACGTGGTGAACGGCGAACTGGAGCCGCCGAGCAATCCGCTCATAGTCCCGCAGCCGTGCATAAGGTTTGGTGACATAGGGAACGTAGGAGTTACCGGAAGGCACTACACGAATTTTGTGATGGTGGGACAGCACGCGTTCAACACGGAAAAGACCGGATTGTTCTACTGGAAAGACGAGGCACTCCTTCACGACATCGAATACCTGAAGGGTTTGGGAATAGGAGAGAAAGAGCTCGTGTTCATAGAGGACGTATGGGCAGGAGGAGGGAATTACGGCCCGAGTATGGAGTATTTTTCCCGCGGGCTCGAGCTCGGGAATTGCGTGTTCATACAGTACGAGACGACCAGGGGCGGGAACAGGGAACTCGAAACCAAGGTCATAGACATGGGTGCAGGGCTTTCCCGGCTCGCGTGGATTACCCACGGCTCGCCCACCAGTCATGAGATCGTATTCGGGAACGTGATAAAGGAAATGAGGAAGGACTTCGATGCGCACATAGACGAGAAATTGTTTTCCGAATACGCGAAAGTCGCTGGAGGACTCACCCTGGACGAAGTAGAGGATGTGGAAGCGGAGAAGGCGAGGGTGGCGAAGGCGCTTGGAACCACCAAGGAGGAGCTTTTCGACAAACTGGAGCCCCTGCAGGCGATTTACGCTGCTGCTGACCACACGTGCACCGCGCTCTTCACGGTTACAGACGGTATGCTGCCTTCGAACAGCGGAGGCGGGTATAATTTGCGCCTTGTTCTAAGGAGAGTATTCGGGTTCGAGGAAAGGAACGGATGGGAATTCGATTTCGGAAAGATTGTGAAGGGGCACGCGGAGCACCTTCGGGGAATTTTTCCCCACCTGAAAGAAGGGATTGAGAGTACAACTGCAGTAATAGAAGAGGAGAAAAGGAAATTCAGGGCGACGAAGGAAAAATCAAAAGGAAAGGTCATCGCGTTGGTGAAAAGGGGAAAACCAGTGGGTTTCGGAGAACTGAAAACGCTCTACACGAGCTACGGGATTCCTCCTGAATACGTGGTTGAAGTTGGTTTGGAAAATAAGGTGCGCGTGGAGATGCCTGCGAATTTTTACGAGATGATTCGGGCTTCTGACGAAAGCGCGGAAGAAGCTGAGCCGAAGACAGATGTTGCGCAATTCCGGAAAACGGATGTGCTGTTTTATTCAGACGCAGGAGAGTTCTCTGCAAAAGTCCTCGGAGTGCTCGAGAACAGATATGTTGTGCTGGACAGGAGCGCATTTTACGCTGAAAGCGGAGGCCAGGTCGCTGACTCAGGAACTCTGGATGGAAAGAAAGTGAAAAACGTTACGAAGGCCGCAGGGGTTATTCTGCACAATGTGGAAAGCCCCCTGTCCTTCAAAGCAGGGCAGAAAGTTCTTGGAAAAGTGGATATTGCGCGAAGGAAAATTATTTCCAAAAATCATACTGGTGCGCACATGCTCAACGCTGCTGCGCGCTCTGTCCTTGGGCCGCATGTCTGGCAGGGCGGCTCGCACAATGACGCGGAAAAGGCGCACCTTGATCTAACCCATTACAAGCGGCTTACGCAGGAGGAACTGGATGCGATTGAAAGGAAAGTGAACGGATGGATAATGGATGACCTTCCAATAACTGTGGAGGTGCTGCCCAGAAATGTTGCTGAGGAGAAATACGGATTCTGTCTTTACCAGGGTGGAGTGGTTCCTGGGAAGGAGCTGCGCATTGCGAAAATAGAGGGGGTGGACGTGGAGGCGTGCGGAGGAACCCACCACATGAACAAAACAACAGGAGAGCTGGGCTTCTTCAAGATAATCAGGAGGGAAGGAATACAGGACGGAATTGAGCGCATTACTTTCTCCACTGGTCCTGGGGCGCTTGCTTACGTGCAGAAGCAAGAGGTGCTGCTGCGCGATGCTGCTGCGAAATTGGGCGTTTCTGAATCCGAGCTTCCCCGGACAGTGGAAAGGTTTTTCGAGGAATGGAAGACAAGGGGCAAACGGCTTGAGGAATTGTCCGTTGCTCTTGCAGAGGAGGAGGCGAAGGAACTCCTGCTCGAGAGCGAAAAGAATGGAAACTATGTTTTCAGAATTTTGGATGTTGATGCAGGAATTCTGATGGCGATTGCGCAGAAAATCGCTTCGGGGGATTCCGGCGCTGCTGCAATTGCGAACAAATCCGGGAATTTGGTCTGCGCGTGCGGGAAGAAATCCAAATTCAGGGCGAACGAAATACTTAATGAAGTGGTGAAGAAATACGGGGGAAAAGGGGGTGGAAGCGCGCAATTGGCGAGCGGGAAAATAGAAAAAATTTAGCGGCTTATTTGTTTCGGCTTTTTGAGGAATTCGAACCTTTCCGGGTTTTCCCAGAACTCTTTCAGCAAATCCGGGCATTCGAACCCGTATTTTGAGTTTATTTCTTCAGGCTTTTTCTTCCACGTTTCTCTTATCACGCAGTTCTCGTTCTGCTCCAGGCCATAGCCAGTGATGTAATAGGCTGCTCCGCGGTCGTTCTTGTAGTCATCGTAAAGCGATTGGAACGAATCTGCGACCAGATTCCCGAGCACGAGCACCTTGTCTTTTGCCGCGTTCACACTAACGTGGCCCCAGTTAGGTGGAATGAGTAACACCTGCCCTTTTTCGCAATACGTTATGAGCACGTCCACGCTTCCGTCGCTCCTCTTTTTCTGGAGAATGAAAAACGCTTTGCCGTCAAGCACCTGGTAAATTTCAGGGTAGGAGAGGTTGCCCTGCGCAACAGGATGGTAATGGCCGTACGTCTTCGCGTATTCTCCCCCAATCGTTTTAGGGGGGATTATAGTGATGTCGTAGCGCAGGCCTTCCTTTTCCACTATTGAGCGGAACATGAAGTAGAGCGGAAAGTCGTGCCGCACTGCCTGCTTCTTCATGAGCACGTCGTTCATCTGCGAAATGCTGCGCACGGTAAACTCCTTCACTTCCCAGTTGACGAATACGCTCCTTCCCCTGACTTCTATCCTGATTGGTTCGGAGTAATAAAGAGCCATCACAATTCCCCTAAAGGGCTTCGCCGAAGCCCTTATGCCTCTGGAACTCGCGCGTCTTCTCGAGCACCTTGTACACAACCAGTTTTTCCTGCTTCATTTTGTGCAGAAGAGTTCTTAGAAAGGTGAGGAATTCGCTGTGCATGTGCCTGTGCTGCGCGAATTTCTCATCTAATTTCCTTATCGTCCTGTGCAGGCGCATCAGGAATTTCGCGGAAAGGAATTTTTCCCTCCCTTGCTCGTGCGAAAGGTACGCGTGTATCACTTTCCTGACCATCTGGAGTTCCTTGTGCAGCCGCGCTCCCTCTTTCTCTCTTTCCCCGACTTCGAGCTCGAACGCGTGCGCCATCCGGGCTATGTAGCTCCAGTCTTCGTGCTCTATTCTTCTTTTGAGCTCAGAGGTCATATCCATAGGGCAAACAATTGCGGCTAAGGTATAAAAAGTTATTTTAGAGAGCGGTTTCGTGTTTTGGTTTAGATATCTGCCCTCACTGGCCACATTCGTTGATGCCCCCCGACTCCTTTGTCATCGGGAGATTGTCCCAAGAGATCGCGGGTGAAAGAGAATAAAGTAATAAGAATGAGATATCAGCAGCAGCGCGCTTTCCCACCCATAGGGCAGTACACACAACGCCGTGAAGAGGCTTAACTTCCGTGTTCGGGATGGGAACGGGTGTTGCCCTCTTCCTGTGGCCGCTGATACTATTCCAATGCCTGAAAGTGTTTTTAAACTTATTTCTTCTTCCCTTTGGGTTTTACCGCCTTAGGCGCGGTGCTCACTTTCAGATATCTGTAGAGCGGGGAGAATCCCGAAATGCTTGTGGCTAAGGCGATGAGTGCGATCACCAGCACCACGAGATTGAGTGGGTAGCTGGTTGGAACTCCAGGAATCGCCACGTAGCCCATATATGCAGCAGCGAGCGCAACTCCTACTATTCCCCTTATCGCACGATCCAGGTCGCCTATGTTTTTTTCCATTATTCTCACCTTTGGCTTCGCAAGGAATGCTGCCACTACCATTAAAAACTTTTCGTCGAGGTG
>JBGFRX010000007.1:0-43030 GCA_041694885.1 Microcaldota archaeon
GGAGGAACCTATGTAGTGCTGCTTACGGTTCCTGCTGACGGCGTTTACAACGTAACCATAACCTCAACTGACCTTGCGGGAAACAGCAACTCAACAACGAATTCAAATATCACGGTCGATACGGTCAATCCTTCAGCCACGATAAATTCCCCTGCAACGAATGCATTCCTTAATTCCACAGTGATAAGCATAAACGTCACGGTGAGCGATGCAACTGCAGGAGTGAACGCAACCAACATTTCAGTGATAAACTCAACAGGCGCAGTTGTGAATTCAACAGTGAACACGAGCACAGGAAACTACGTCGTTTCCCTGACCGTTCCTGCACAGGGTGTTTACAACATAACCCTTAACACCACGGACCGTGCAGGGAACAGCAACTCTACTACTGTGGCTTCCAACATTACAATTGACACCATAGCGCCTGCGCCCCTCATAATCTATGCTCCTGCAAGCAATTCTTACAGGACCAACAGGATTCTTTCAATAAACGTGAGCGCGAACGACACCTATCTGAACACAACGAACATTTCAGTGATAAACTCAGCAGGCGCAGTTGTGAATTCAACTCTCAACTCGACCAACGGAGGAACCTATGTAGTGCTGCTTACGGTTCCTGCTGACGGCGTTTACAACGTAACCATAACCTCAACTGACCTTGCGGGAAACAGCAACTCAACAACGAATTCAAATATCACGGTCGATATAACCAATCCTTCAGTTACTGCTGCTGCAGTGAATGTAACTTATGCGCAGTCCAGTCAGACAGTAAGAATCAACGTTACTGTGAATGATGCTACTTCCGGTGTTGCGAGCGTGAGGGTAAACGGGAATCTAATGGTTTCCATCGGAAGCGGCGTTTACCAGTACAATGCAACCGGCACTTCCCTTGGCTGCGGTTCCGACGGTCCGTGCACATTGTCTTTCAATGCGACCGACAACGCTGGTAACTACAATAGTACTGTTACCACAAGTTATACGATAGACAATACTGGTCCGACGATATCCAGCGTTTCGCTCGGAAACGTGGACAACTTCTATTCGACGTACGCTTCAAACAGCATAGTGAACCTGCGGGCGAACGTTAGCGATGCTGGAAGCGGAGTGGGCCTGGTACAGGCGAACTTCACCAATGTATCAGTGAATTGCTCGGGTTCGGGTGCGATACAGAACATGACCTACAACTCGACGCTCGGCCTGTATACTACACAGTGCAACGTTACTGTAGATGCTGCATCGGCGAACTTCGTCGGAGGAGGAGTCCTCGTAACAGCGGTGGACAACGTGAGCAATGCCGCAGCGCCTAGAAACTATTCCCCAATAATCCTGTACAACATGACCACGCCGCCGACAAACGACCCGTGCATGCAATTCGGTCCGGCAACGACCAACTTTGCCCAAATCCCAAACTTCGCAACCGTGAACTTCGTTATCGACGCCTTGGTTAACATGAGCTGCAAGGGGGTGCCACCTGGAGCTCCTCCGTGGACGAACGTATTTGAAAGGATGTTTGTGATAAACTTCACTTCGGTCAACCTTTCGACACAGGCAAGCGCACAGAAGCTCCAAGGCCTTCAGACTGCGATGAACATAACAATCACTCCACCCGGCTCGTTCGGAACTTCGAGGATATTCTTCAACACAAGCTATTTCGTGGAACTGAATACTACAAGCACGGTGCAACTCTATCATCTGCCGTTCACATCCACTCCGGCGATAATACAGGACGCGGGTTCAGCAGGATACAATGCATCCACGATTACATGGCAGCAGGGGCAAGGCGAAGGCAACCTCACTTTCACAGTATACGGGTTCTCGGGCTATAACATAACCGATAACGTAACCCCGACCATAACGTTCAATACTCCTGCCCAGGGGCTGAACACGAGCAATACCGCGCCGCTCATAAACGTAACTCTCAACGGTACAGGCACGCAGATAAGCGCAGCATACTTCTACATAAACGGAATTCAGGTTGCGAATTACACGAACGCGACTGTAAACAGCGCGAACTGCGCAGCTGCCTCCAACGGCTCTGAAATATTCACGTGCGCATTCGTGCCGTCCGCGCTTTCGGATGGAGTGAAGAACGTCAGCGTAACCGCGTACGATTACGGAGGCGCTTCGCCTGGAAACAGCGCAACAAATTCCAGAACGTTTACTGTTGATGCTACAGCACCAGCCACCACTGCAACAGCAATAGCAGCCAACGGCTTAAATTATGCTTTTGGGAGTGGGATAAATACTGCATTTGTGAACATTACTCTGAGCTGCAGCGACGTTACCAGCGGCTGCGCAGTTACGTATTACTGCACGGACTTGAGCAACACTTGCACACCTAATGTTGTATATTCGGCACCGGTGCAGATCACGAATGAAATCACTACTTATATAAGGTACTATTCCAGGGACTACGCCAACAACTCCGAGAGCACGACGAACAAGAGCGTGATAATCGACCGCACCAACCCGGGAATCACAATACAGAGCCCAGTGAGCGGAACCACATATAACAGCTCCGCAGTTCCCCTCACGTTCACTACCAATGATTCCGGTTCAGGTCTTGCAACCTGCACGCTTTCGATCGGAGGTTCTACTGCAGGCCTGACTGGTTGCGCGGGCACGACCATGAACCTGCTGAATGGCGCATATACTCTTACAGTCAATGTTGTGGACAATGCGGGCAATACAAACAGCTCTTCGGTTTCATTTAACGTTTCCTATACCACGATTTCATCCGGCGGAGCAGAAGGAATCGGCAGCATAACTCCAATTACAAATGTAACAAATGTGACAACGCCGCAGCCAGTAGAAACACCGCGACCAGTAGAGATTATAAATGTAACAACGCCGCAACCAGTGCCGCAGCCAATCAAAACGTCTGTTACTCTTCCAGAAACAACAGTAAGAGATACAGGCGTATATGCGATAATAGTCACTATCAGCGGAGCAGTCGGCGACTCTGTCAACGTGGGCGTATCCAAGGTTGAGCAGCTTCCACGGGAAGTGCCTGAAGTTCCAGCTACAGAGGGCAACGTGTACAAGTACATGGAGTTAAAAATAGAAAGACCTGCGGATGTCTTGGATGCAACTGTTAATTTCAGGGTATCCAGGGAATGGGTGGCTGAAAACGGCCACGACCCTGCAACAATTGCGCTATATAGGTACGTAAACGGCGTATGGGTGCGGCTCGCGACCCGCTTGATCGCAGATGATGCCTCTAATTACTTCTACGAGGCGATCACTACTGGCTTCTCCTACTTCGCAGTAGTTGCTCCTCTTACAGTACTGCCTCCTGAGACCTGCCTCACAACTGGCTGCAGCGCGGGCTATTACTGCAAAAATGTTGCAGGTACATACACTTGCGTGAAAATAGAGAAACCGCCGGCTCAGCCAACACCACCGATGGAGCAGCCACCAGCGCAGCAGGAACCGGGCTTCGACTGGATAGGTGCCCTGGTAACCTTAGTAGTGGTGCTCGTAATTATCGCAGGAATAGCGTACTTCGTTACGACGATGGCGAAAAAGCCGCCAGGAGGCGAAGGGCGCAAAGAGGGCTACAAATTCAAGCAGAAGAAGGGTCC
Organism: Microcaldota archaeon; assembly: GCA_041694885.1. Classification (GTDB taxonomy): domain Archaea; phylum Micrarchaeota; class Micrarchaeia; order Anstonellales; family Bilamarchaeaceae; genus JAHJBR01. Next base: position 3,585 of record JBGFRX010000007.1, read on the forward strand.
GGTTTCAGGGCTTCCTGAGGTCTGAATTTACTTTATTTTTCTTTCTCCTTTTTTTATATAAATCTGAAGATTAGCGCTGGTTTTGCACAAGCCGCTCGATCAACAGATCGCGAATCAAAAGCTTTTTATCATTGCGCGGCGAAGCGTATTCGAGTGAATTCGATAAAAACCAAACCGAAAACTCTAAACACAAAACACTTTTGGGTGGAACCATGGAACAGCCGACAAATCAACCGACAACGCAACCGGCGCAGCAACCGGAGTCGTCTGCTCAAGGAGAAGGGCAGCAGAAACCCGTGCAGCTGCAAAATCCAGCTATGCGCAAAATCCAAAACCAAAGGCCGGGAATCCAGAACCAAAAAGAGGAAACCGGAAACAAGCAACGCGAAACCCCGAGGAAGGAAGACAACGTGATATTGGTAGGCAAGAAGCCGCCCATGAGCTACGTCCTTGCAGTGGTAACGAGTTTCGACAAGGGCTTCCCGGAAGTTACGATAAAGGCAAGGGGTAATGTCATTTCTTCCGCAGTGGACGTAGAAGAAATAGTGCGGCATCGCTTCCTACCTGGAGTGAAAATAAAAACGGTGCGCCTCATGACCGAGGAGCTCACGAACCGCGACGGCCGCCTGAGCAAGGTCTCCGCAATAGAAATTGTGCTTATGAAGTGAATTTCGAGGCAATTGCGCCTCGCGCCTTCTTTTTGCTCCAGTATTTCAGGTAAATAAGGGCTCTGGGAGCAGCCAGTTTCAGGGCGTGAACCTGTTTTGGGTTAAGGAGGGCATTTTGGACAAGAATGCCTTCGGCTTCATCGAGTTTCTTCTTATCTTTGGATTCGGCAGAAACTGTCTTCTCAAGCCAGTAAAACTCATTGCTCATGCTGATTAGAAGTAAAAGCGCGCGGGCTGCCATAGTTGCGAGTTGAGCCCTCACGATTTTCCCCTGCGGAAGCGAGTCGGTGAAGCTGCCCAATGCGCTTTGGGGAATGAAAAACGCAGGCAGCGGCTCGATTTCCGCGCATTTCAAGAGGGTTGCTTGGATGGATTCGATGCATTGAACCTCTCCGAAATTGGCGCCTCTTAGCTTATTCTGATCCGAAACGATGCGTTCCCAGTCCAAAGCCATGTGCTTCAAGTCAGCACCCAAGTTCAAAAGGCAATCTATGTCGAAAATGTCCTTGATCATCTGGGTTGGTTCTGCCTCAAAGCGCCCGATAGTGCCAAAAGCCAGAGAAGAAAACTTCGCGGCAAGGAAATAACACTTCTTGGGAATCCTGACCCGGGTTCCGCCAACTACGTGGGTTTCTGTTTCCGGAATTGCTGACCTGCTGATATCCAGCTTCACTATTGCCTCATCTTTATTCATGGTAAAAAACAGGAAGTTCGGATCGCGGCTCTTCCGTTCTGCTACCGAATAACCCTCTTTTTCGAGTTCGGCAATAAGAGTTTTCACATCGCCCGCATAAGAAATGTCCAAATCGATGCTGAGTCTTTTTGGTTTTTCGAGCAGGGCCTGTATCGCGCTGCCACCCAGGAAAACTACTCGCGGATCTATTTTCACAAGCACGGATAATGCCTGGAACACCATTTCGCTGCGCTTTTCAAATTCCCTGTTCATTCAATCATCTTAATGAGTTCCAGGTTCCTGGAGCCGGATTTGTAATGCCGCTCGTCAATTTTAAGGTGCTCCTTGCGCGAAAGTTTGTATGCAAATATGCTGACGAACCATCCCAAATACCTCCTTAGCGAATAGCGATATAGCTCATTGAAGCGGATTAGGCTGTGTGTCAAGTAGTATTCCCACAAACCAAGCACGTCCATAAGTGAAATGGGCAGAATCTCGGTTTTCGCATAATGCAGCAGGTCCACAAGACATTTCTCAGTTTTCGGATGCAATCCCTCAACTTCGCGCCTGTGCCTGGCTTCCCTGGCTACAACCACTATGCTGGCTTCTTTCTCTGCCCGATTGATTTTTAGTATTGGTTTTTTCACTCCTGCGTAAATATCATGATAAGGAAAATTGACAGCCAAAATCTCAACCAGCGGATCAACCGCTGCTCTATCACATTCCACAAAAATTATGTTTTTTCTCCAATCGTGCAGATGCGGCATAAACGGTGTAATATCCCAAACAGTAAAGCTGACCGCTGGCATTTCTCTGGAAACGATTCTTACTATTTTTTCGGCATCTTTTCCGAAGATATTTTTTGTCATGTAATTAGATTATATGACCATTATTTATAATACTATGTTAACATGGCTACTCTCAGCATCCGAATGCCCAAAACCTTTATAAACCTGCTAAACCATAATATACAACATGAAAGAAACCCTTCAGTGCTTCTTAGAAAAAGCCGGATTCCTGCCAGAGGATGCGCAATATCTCGCGTTGCATGAGTATTTTTGTCACAAAACAAAAACCGAAGATGAAATCAAGGCATTGCTGGAAAAAATTCGCAAGACGTACGGGTGCAGTATGGATGATGTGAAAAAAGCGATACTCACATATCCACAATTCGCAGGCCTCGACCATCTCCGCGTAGTAAGGGAGCTTGCAACGATATACGGAAGCGAGGAAAAGGTGAAGGAGGCAATACTCACACATACACAATTCGCAGGCCTCGACCATCTCCGCGTAGTAAGGGAGCTTGCGGCAATATACGGAAGCGAGGAAAAGGTGAAAAAAGCGATACTCAAGTTCCCGCAATTCGCAGACCTCGACCATCTCCGCGTAGTAAGGGAGCTTGCGGCAATATACGGAAGCGAGGAAAAGGTGAAAAAAGCGATACTCAAGTTCCCACCATTCACAGGCCTTGACCATCTGAGGGTGATAAGAGAAAGAGCCAAATTAGGGCGCATCTTCGGTTTATCAAAAGAAGAAGTCATGGGAAAAATGCTAAGCAACCCAGTTCTTGCCGGCTATTCTGTAAAACGCTATGTTGCAGGCATAGCCGTTGCGAAGGCGCTTAAGCGGGAAATGGAAGAGAAGGCGATAATCGTCAAAGACGAAGAAATGCTAAGGATTTTCTTCAGTAACATAAGCAAAAGCCCTTACGTTCCAGGAACGAAAAAGATGCGGTTTCGGGCCGTGGGCCAGCCAGAGCCGCAGTTAATGAAAGCGATGAGAAAATCGCTTCTCAAGTAGTGCCGTAGTTATCTATTTATTCCGCCCCTCTGCAATTTAATTTATGATTTCCCGCGCCGAGAAGGAATACTCGCAATTGGAAATAGAGAGCATGCTCGAAGGCCCTGTGCGCGAGTGGTTTAAATCCAAATACAGGGAATTCACCCCTCCTCAAAAGTACGCGGTGATGGAGATCCACCAGGGCAATAACGTGCTGATTTCCTCTCCAACCGGAAGCGGAAAAACGCTTTCTGCATTCATGGGAATTTTGAACGAACTGATCCGTTTGGGAAGGAGCGGGCAGCTCGAAGACCGGGTCTATTGCATTTACATTTCCCCGCTCAGGGCGCTGAACAACGACATAAGGAGGAATCTGGAGGAGCCGCTCGCTGAAATAAAGGAGGCGTTTGAAAAAAAGGGTGCGAAAATGCCAGGCATAAGGGTTGCGATAAGGACCGGAGACACTCCGCAGTCCGAAAAATCCAGAATGCTGAAAAAGCCGCCGCACATTCTCATCACCACTCCGGAAAGTTTGGCGATAATTTTGAACGCGCCGAAATTTTCCGAAAAACTGGAAAACGCGCGCTGGGCGATAGTGGACGAGATACACGCGCTCGCGGAGAACAAAAGAGGGGTGCATCTTTCTCTGAGTTTGGAACGCCTCGCTGCAAGATGCAAATGCGATTTCACCAGAATAGGGCTAAGTGCAACCGTTTTCCCTCTAGAAAACGTGGCGAAATTCTTGGTCGGAGAGGGGCGCAACTGCAAAATAGTAGATGTAAATTATCTGAAAAAGACGAAAATCTACGTAACCTCGCCTATTGAGGATTTGATTTACACCTCTGCAGAAAAGGCGAACGCAGAGACGTACGACCTGCTGGACAGGATAATTTCCATGCACAAAACCACGCTCGTTTTTACAAATACGAGGAGCGCGACCGAAAGGGTGGTACACCACCTGAAGACGAAATTCGGGGACAAATACATAGAGAATATTGCCGCGCACCACAGTTCGCTTTCGCGCGAGCACCGCCTCGACGTGGAGGAAAAACTGAAAAAGGGCGAACTCAAGGTCGTCGTTTCGTCCACGAGCTTGGAGCTCGGCATAGACATAGGAAGCATAGACGTTGTTGTGCTGCTCGGCTCCCCCAAAAGCGTTTCCCGTACGCTCCAGAGAATAGGGAGGAGCGGGCACAAGCTGCACGAGACCTCGCAGGGCGTAATAGTGGTGCTTGACCGTGACGACCTCGTAGAAGACGTGGTGCTCGCGCACGATGCGCGGAGCAGAAAATTCGACAGGATAAAGATATACAAGAATGCGTTGGACGTGCTTGCGCAGCACCTTCTGGGAATGGCCCTGGAAAGGAAATGGAACGCGGAAGAGGCGCTCGCTGTTGTGAGGAAGAGTTATTGCTATTCCGATTTGAAAAAAGAGGATTTCGAGGATGTGCTCAAATACCTGAGTGGCTATTACTCTCTTCTTGAGGAAAAATATGTTTACGGAAAGGTCTGGTACGATGGAATGGAATTCGGGAAAAGGGGAAAAAGCGCGCGCGCAATCTATTACATGAACATAGGCACCATTCCCGACGAGCCGAAAATCCACGTGTTTGCGGACGACAAGAGATACATAGGGGAGATAGAGGAGGGCTTCGCCGAGCACCTCGTGGAAGGGGACGTGTTCGTGCTCGGGGGAAGGACCTATATATTCACAGGTGGCGTGGGGAATAGGGTATACGCAACCTCGACCACGAGCAAAAAGCCCACTGTTCCGGCGTGGTTCTCCGAGATGCTCCCGCTCTCATACGAGCTCGCGCTGGATATAGAGAAATTCAGGTACGACGCGCTGAAAATGGGCGAAGTGGAAATTTCCAAGAAATACAATGTGAACGAAAAGACCGCAAAGGCGGTTCTTAACTACCTGAAGGAGCAGGAAAAATTTTCCAGGGTCCCGAAAGAAGACGAATTCCTTGTGGAAGAATGGAAGGACGACGACGATTTGCCCAACTATATATTCCATTCTGTGTGTGGAAGAAAAGCGAACGACGCGATTGCGCGCGTTTTCGCGTTCGAACTGGGAAAGAAAAAGAAATGCAACGTCGCCGCTTCCATTTCCGACTATGGTTTCGTGCTGCGTTTTCCGAAGGGAAAGTTCATGACCAAATTGGAAATTGAGGAGCTGCTCTGGTTGGAAAATTTCGGGAAAAAACTGGAAGAGGCACTTGAAAATACGGAAATGCTCAAGAGAAGGTTCAAGAACGTGGCAGGAAGAAGCTATCTCATCCTGAAAAGGTATCCTGGGAGGGAGATGCTCTCTGCAAGACAGCAGATAAATTCCGAGAACCTTCTCAATATCATAAGGGAAACTTTGCCCGATTTTCCGATGCTTAGGGAGGTGTACAGGGAGATAATGCAGGACGCGATGCACGTGGACGAGGCGTTAGATTACATGGAAAAACTAAGGAAGAGGCGGATCATAATAGAAGTGCCCGAAGTCCCGTCCCCATTCGCATTCAACTTAGTTGCCTTAGGCGCGAAAGACGTGGTCATGGTGGAGGACAGGAGAGAATTCATAAGGAAGATGCACGAACGGCTGCTAAAGAGGGTTTAAAAAGTGGTAATACGTAATATTTGCGGGTGAGAGAATGGATATCCGGAAAGGAAGTGCGGTTACCGAAAAAGAAATGAAGGAAATATGGAAAATAGCAAAGAATTTCAACTCGAAAATGAAAATTCCAAGGTAAGCGCATGAAGGATATCCGTTTGGGAAAAAACATCATCCTCACGCCAGAAGGTCTCGCCGTCTTCAAGGACTTGAAACTTGCGGCAGCAGCGGATTTGCACATCGGATTCGAGGAAAGCATGGGCGAGCAGCTTGCGCGCATCCAGACGAAGAAAATTTTGGAGAAATTTCTGCGCGTGATCGGGCGGTTCGGGATAAGCGAAATAATTATCAACGGCGACATAAAATACTCGTTCGGAAAGGAGTCGAAGCAGGAATGGGAGGAGATAAGGTACTTCCTTTCCGAACTCCTGAAAAAAGTCCGGGTCAAGATAGCGAAAGGCAATCACGACTTCTATATAGAAAACATGACTAAGGAGCTGGACATCCTGATATCCAGGGAGTTCGAGTTCAACGGAATTGTTTTTGCGCACGGCGACTCGAATATAGGAAATGCTGCGAAAGAGGGAGGCAGGATGGATGGCAGCAGGGGGGAAAGTAGCGAAGCGAAGCCGGCCAGAGAACGGAGCGCGGCCAAAAAGGGAAAACCCAGATTAGTGGTTATGGGGAACGAGCACCCTGCGATAAAGCTGAGGGACGAGATAGGCGCGATACGGAAATATCCATGCTTCCTCTACGCAAAAAACGAGAAGGTGCTCGTGCTTCCCGCAGCCAACCCGTGGACATACGGAACTGATTTGCTCTCCGCGCGAAAAGAAAATCTCCTTTCCCCAGTGCTGCGCACAATCAGTTTGGAGGAAGCGCTGATTTATGCTTTAGAGGGGGAAGAGATATATAATTTCGGCAAGGTGCGCGACGTGCGCGAGCTTCTCCTTAAAAAACAATCATTCTGAGAAAAGTCCCTTAAGCTTCTCCTTTGCTTCGTTGAGCTGCGCATCGCTCAGCTTCAGCCCTCCAGGTGTGCTCACAGGCGCGCTTTTTAGATGGTAAATTCTTTCTTCTCGCCCTTCCTGCTCTGTTATTCCCTTTGGAATCGGAGGGGAAAATCCGAGCGCCTTTTCGACTTCTTCAGGGAATTTCCCCGGATCCGCTGTTTCGTACACGAGCGCGAACCCGTTGTAATCGTTCATTTCGGCATATCTGTCGAGCGTCCTCCACGCAACTGCTCCGTGTGGGTCCAGGACAATTCCGTATTTTCCATACGCTTCGCGCATGGTTTCATAATGCTGTTCGTTCGTCACTGCGTTCGAGAAGATGTCACGCCTCATCTCATCCATTGCCGGCTGCTGCTCAATTACGCCGGGCGTAATCAGCTCGCCGTTCTCTTTCCTCCTGTCGTACATATGGCCTCCATAGAAGTCAACCAGCCGGGCGAGGTTGCTCGGATGAGAAATTATCATCGCTGAAGAGGGCGACTTTTTCGCTGGTTTTACCGTATACGTCCCGCGCATGAGGAATTCGTGAAATTCCGTATTCTCGTTAACGCCGCACAGGATTTTGGAAACAGGAAGGCCCATCGCCTTCGCAACTAATGTGCCCATCATGTTGCCGAGGTTGCCGCACGGTATGCTCGCAACCATCTTTTCCTCATTTTGCACAATCCGGGAATATGCGAAGAACGGATAAACGGTCTGCGGAAGCAGCCGACCCAAGCTTATGGAATTAGCTGAAGTGAATATTCCCGGATCTCCGTTCATTTCCAGCGCGAATTTCATGTCCCCCAGAAGCCGCTTCACGAGTGCCTGGCACACGTCGAAATTGCCCTCCATCTCGAACGCATATATGTTACCCTTAGGCGTGGTCATTTGCCTTTTTTGCCCGGGCGTTACAAGATCCTTCGGGTAGAAAATCACCGCGTCCACATTATCCAGCCCTGCAAGCGCGTCAGCAATCGCGCCTCCGGTATCTCCGCTCGTAGCTGTGAGCACTATTCGCCTCGAGCCGTCTTCTCTGAGGAAATGGCTGAGCATCTGTCCGTAGAACCTCGCAGCATAGTCCTTGAACGCGTACGTTGGCCCTTCGTCGAGCCAGAGGATATGGGTTTTGCCTTTCCCCACATGCTCAAGCCGTGGATGTATCTTCTCCTTCGCGTATGCCTTTTCGAGAACCGACCGCAGTTCTTCCTCGGAAATTTCCCCGCTCAAATAGGGGTTGAGTACCTCGAACGCGACTTCAGGGTACTCCAATCCGCCCATTTCCTTTATTTTCTCAGGCGAAATTTTGGGAATTTCCTTTCGCGGAATCATATACAACCCATAATCCCCTGGCTGCGCGCCGAGCAGCGCATGTCTGAAATCCACCCTGAGTGAATGATCGTTCGTGCTGTAAAAGCGTTTTCCTCCTTCAGCCATCATGCTGGCATCATTCGGATCATTGCCCAAAGCGCCATGCATCGCTTCGTATTCGCGCATTATAGCCTTCCCTATTTCATCCACTCCTGCGCCATATGTATTCACTATTATGTGCGCGTATTTCCTGTACAGCGGCTCGCGCTCTCCGAAAAGTTCCCTTATGCTGTTCTTTCCCCGGTATATTATGAACCTGTTCGTCGGCTTTTTTCCCACCCGCTTCTCTATTTCCTCGCACGGCGTATCGAGATAAACGATTATCGAGATGTTGTTCAGGCGCTCCATCGCCTCCTTTCCGTAAATCACGCTCCCTCCGGTCGTTATCACGGTTTTCTCGAGCGCGAGCCCGCCTATGAGTTCGTTCTCCCGTTCCAGAAACAATTCGTCAGAAGCGTTCCGCATCTCCTCCCACCCGTATTTCCCGAACAGCAGCTCGTCCGTATCCACCACAGGTATACCTGCGTTTTCCGATATCCATTTTCCTACTGCGGTCTTTCCTGTTCCGCTCATGCCTATGAGCACTATGTTGCCTGCTGCGGGAAACGCCCCCGGCATATTGATTTTTTCTATCAGAACCATGAAAATCAATATACAAAAAAGTTATTAATATTCTTTGTCCTATCGTTTCCTCAGGCAATTTCATACAAATGCGACAATGGCTTATTCGGGGAATTAACCATGCTCAGGCACGAGTACATAGGCGAGGCAAAAACGAAAAAAGGGCAGGAAGTTGAAATTGCGGGCTGGGTGCACAAGTCAGTGGACATGGGGAAACTGAAATTCATAATCCTCCGCGACCGCACGGGCCAAATCCAGATCACTGCAAAAAAAGGCGCGGTTCCGGAAGAACTCATGGCGAAAATCTCCGCTAACCGCGAATACGTTGTGAAAGTGAAAGGGGTAGTTAAGGAGAATAAGATCGCCCCTGATGGGGTGGAAATCATTCCTTCCGATTACGAAGTCCTCAATCCTGTTGATGAAAAGCTTCCGGTCGACCCCACCGAGGAAGTACAGTCCGATCTGGAAACGCGGCTCGAATACCGTTGTCTGGATTTGAGAAGGAAGAAAATAAACGCGATATTCGAGCTCAAGTCAGTCATCGTGAACGCCTACAGAAGAAAGCTCGTGGAAATGGGATTCACGGAAATTCACCCGCCTGCGATAATAACTGCGGCGAGTGAAGGCGGCACCGATGTGTTCGAACTGAAATATTTTGAGAATAGGGCATATCTCGCGCAGAGCCCCCAGCTCTACAAGCAGATTGCGGTCGCAGGAGGGCTGGACAAGGTATTCATAACAATGCCCGTGTTCAGGGCTGAGAAGCACAACACTACCACCCATCTTAACGAGACCACCATGCTCGATGCCGAAATCGGTTTTGCGAACCACCACGACGCGATGGATGTGCTCGAAACCGTGTTTATGGAAATGCTCAGGAGCGCTTCCGCAAAGCCAGAGCTTCTTTCCGCCTGCGGCTCATCGGTCGCGATTCCGCGAAAAATAAGGCGCATACCCTATAAGGAAGTGATCGGGATGCTCCAGAAAGACGGAGACAAAATCGCCTGGGGCCATGACTTCTCGAAAGAGCACGAGAAGAAACTCGCCGGGCTGGTGGGCGAGGAGGCGTTCTTCATTTACGATTTCCCCACTTCCATAAGGGCGTTCTACTCTATGCCAAACGAAGAGAACCAGGAAATATGCAATTCATTCGATTTGATGTACAGAGGGCTCGAGATCTCCTCCGGTGCGCAAAGAATCCACAAAGCCGGGATGCTGGAAAATGCCCTCAAATCCCGCGGCCTGAATCCGGCTGATTTCAAATTCTATATCGACGCATTCAGGTTCGGAGTACCTCCACATGCGGGCTTCGGAATGGGGCTCGAGCGGTTCGCGATGAAGATATGCAATTTAAACAACATAAGGGAAGCAGCTCTGTTCCCGCGCGACAGGACGCGGCTCAGGCCATGAGCGTTTTCCGTTCCCTGTTCAGGGTTTTGGGATGATGAAATGACGATAATGGTGACGAACGACGATGGCCTAACCGACGGCTTCAGGATTTTGACGGAGGCGGCGCTCAAGATAGATAAGAGCACGTACGCGATAACGCCGGACCGGCAGCAGAGCGCGGTCGCGAAAGGCGTCACCCTTCACCGCATTCTGCGCCTGAGAAGAGTAGAAGAGGAGAAATTCCCTATATACGAGCTCAATGGCACACCTGCTGACTGCGTAGCATTCGGTATTTACTCAGGAGAATTCAAGAAGCCGGACCTGGTGCTTTCAGGAATAAATATAGGAGACAATCTTTCCCTGCACAGCTTCTATTCGTCTGGAACGATAGGCGCCTGCCTCGAGGCCGCATTTTATGGCATTCCGGGAATCGCGTTCTCGTTCGAGATTCACAGAGAGGAGAGGCAGAAGGCGAATTACTCTGTTTGGGAGAAAAGGGAGGCGCTCAGGGAGAAAACACTGGAAATAGCGAAAAAACTCAAGGGAAGAATCCCGCCCTACACCATAATCAACGTGAATTTCCCGAAGGAATTCGAAAACGCGGAAATCGTCTTTCCCAAGCCAGCGCTGATAAAATACGTCTCCATTCTCGAGAAGCGACTCGACCCGCACAGCAGACCATATTACTGGCACCATGGGGAGGACAGGGAATGCAAGAAAGGGAGCGACGTTTACGAATTCTACGTAAACGAGAGCATAACCATAACTCCGATAAGCATTTTCAAAATCGTGGATAACGCGGTGATAGAGAAAGTGAAGAGGGCATTCTAATTTTTCCTCATGTCCCCGGACTCCGTCATGGCTTCACTGTCGCATGCTTCTTCAGCTATTTTGGCCGCTCTTTCAGCAATTTTTTCCTCATCAAAAGCAGTTATTTTCCTTTCCTTCATTACGAATTCACCATCCACAATCACGTCGCTTATGTTCGAAGTATTCATGGAATAAACGACATTTGCAACGAGGTCGTGCCGTGGATTCATGTTCGCTGCCTTCAGGTCCACGAGCACGATATCAGCCAGTTTCCCCGGCTCTATGCAGCCGGCATTTATTCCAAGTGCCTTTGCCCCGTTTATTGTGGCGAAATCAAGCGCCTGCTGCGCACTAAGGACAGTTGGATCCCAGTAGAAATTCTTCTGCAAAAGAGCAGCCATTTTCATCGTCTCGATCATATTCAGGGAGTTGTTGCTCGCAGCCCCGTCAGTTCCAAGAGTTACGTTTGCCCCTTCGCGCGCGAATTCCGAAACAGGACTTACTCCTCCTCCTGCAAGCTTCATATTACTTATTGGGCAGTGCGCAATATTCACTCTCCTTTTTCCCATAAGCGCAATTTCCCTGTTGGTAACGTAAACCGCGTGCGCAACCACTGTTCTTTCGTCCAACGCCCCCAATCCGTCCAGATATTCGAGCGGCCGTTTCCCCTTCTCCTTCAAAACGTCAAAAACCTCCTTCCTCGTCTCGCTTGCATGGATATGAAATTGCAAATCGTTTTTTCGCGCAAATTCCTTCCCTTCTGTTACGAGTTCAGCGCTGCAACTATACGGCGCATGGCAGGAAACAGTAGCATTCACCCTTCCATTCCTGTTTTTCCAGCGCGTTGCGAATTTTTCAGTTGCCCACATTTCGCTTTTCGCCTCGTGCCCGGGCACCTTGTCGAGCATTCCCAACCCAATCGAGCCCCTTATTCCTGATTTTTCCGCTGCCTCAGCAATCTTCTCAAGCCCAACCACGTACATTTCGTTGAATGCAGTTGTGCCGCATCTTATCATTTCCGCAATTCCAATCATTACCCCCCAGTAAACATCCCTGGGTTTCAGTTTCGCCTCAACAGGCCATATCTTCTTCGCAAGCCAATCCTGGAGCCGCATTTCTTCCCCATAACCCCTGAACAGCGTCATCGCAGCATGCGTATGTGCATTCACAAATCCCGGAAATGCCAATTTTCCCCTTCCATCTATTTTCTCCTCCGTCTTTTCGCGCAGGTTCTTGCCCACTTTCATCACTTTATTCCCGCTTATGAAAACATCTCCAGCGAGAATTTCGCGTTTCGCATTCTGAGTGATTATGGTCGCGTCTTTAATCAGAATGTCCATATCAATCGTACCTGCCCGCTTCAACCTAAAAACGCGTCCCGGCAGCGTCCCAGTCAATGCTTTTGAAAAACGCGCTTATGTAGTCCGCTTTTTTCAATCCATAGTCCAGCATGTATGCGTGCTCGAAAACGTCCATCACCAGAACAGGCGCGCAGCCCGCAAGATGCCCGACATCGTGCTCGTTTATCCACGCGTTGAAAAGCCGTCCGCTTGCTTTATCATAATACAGGATTACCCATCCGATTCCGCGCATCGCTCCAGTTACCCTGAAGTCCCTTTCCCATTCATCGTATGAGCCAAACTCTACATTTATTTTTTTCGCAAGAACCGAATCAGAATAGAGCGCCTTCCCTCCCTTGGCCATGTTTCCGAAATAAAGTTCATGAAGACGCATTCCGTCAAACTCCCATCCGAATCTTCTTTTCAATTCAGCGTATTCCGGAGTCGCGTTTTTGCCTTCCTTTGCCATCGTTTCCAGTGCATCCGCCAATTTGTTCGCGTTCGTCACATATCCCTGGTACAAAATGAAATGGTTTTTCAACAGCTGCCCGCTGAACCCTTCGCACCCTACCAAACCCTCAAAATTCTTTGCCTCGTATGCCATTTTACCCCCATCCTAAATTATGAGCGGCTTGCCGAAAATCTGATAATACGTTATTTCCCGAAGCATGCGCTCCCCGGCTTAAACCTGCGTAATAGATATATTTATATATGAGTTTTGTTGCAATTTGCGTATAATAAACGGGTTAATGCATGGAAGAGGATTACTTTGGTTTCAATGCGAAAAGGGAGATCGAAGCGAGGATAACGCATCGCGACTTAAAAGGTTTAGTTGAATTCTTGCGGCACCACGATCCAGCCATCCGTCGTCTTGCTCTTGAAGGCATGTTCAAAGTTGACAAGGAGAAAACGCACGAATATGCAGAGGAGCTGAAAAACAACAATGATCCACAAATACGGATTCTCGCAAGGCAGATTCTGGAAAAAAACACTACTGACTACGAAGAAAAAACCGGCATGATTGTCATCAACCCGGATATCGCCACCTTTGAACAGGAGAAGCAAAAAAAGAGCAGCGAGGAGGATAACTCTGCGGCTTTTAGTGCGGAAATCAAGCGCAGAAGAGACGGCGAGCTGTTTGCAGAAGAACCTATTCATGAGAAGGAAGATATAGATGCGCTTATAGATGCGCATCTGGAAGAACAGAAACGTTCCCGGATTAGCCGCGGGATTATGTTTCCTTCGGAAGAGAGTGAAGCCAGGCCGGGCGGGAAGGCAGTAGAAAAATCAGCTGGCCTGTTGGCGCTTGCAAAAAAGATAAGTGAAAGTGCAGAAATACCAGAAATTCAAACAGCACAATCGTTTATAGAGAACGTGAAGTCGCCCGGCCTGGAACTGTCATGTGTGGAGTTGGATTCGAATAAATGTACTTTGATCGAAAATGCCTTAAATAAAATCATTCGCTCACTGAACTTCCAGAATAACGGCGACAACGGGATCATACTGCACGATGCCATAGATGGGCTGATGAAAATAAAAGAGATTAAGCTCAGAATCAGCCGCTTTCCGGATGACAAAAAACAATTCAACACCCGGAAGCCGGCAGGCACCCACATGAAAGACGCAGTAAAGATCCGCGTAAAAGAGCCCAAATAATTTTTCTCATATCTGGTTTTTGAGACGTTGCACCACGATTCAGAAAATCTTCAGGAATTCGGCTATTTTCCTTTCAGTCATGAAGAAACCGACGGAAAGAAGCACAATGAATATGGAAATGTCAAGGCTGGATTTTGAATTTGGGAGAGTATCCGGAACTTTTGGTACAATATCTTTTTCGCATGCGAGGCACCAGTAGCGTTGGGATTCATGGAGGACATTTTCGGCTTTTGGAAATGTTAAGTGAATGATCATCTGCCTTACTTTCCCTTTTTTCTTTCTCAGTTTTCCTCCACAGCAAGGGCAGCACTTAGCAGTGTGGGTTTCCTTGCGGTCCGGTTTTAATACCCGTCCGTTTCTTTGGTTATCTTTTGGCTTGGTGTAGCGGCGCTGCCCGGTCGTATCGGTTGTTCCTTCTATGGCTTTTTTGAGTTCATCTTTGAGATAAGGAGGAACTGAACCTGACAGGGGTATTTGGGTTCTTGTATTTTGCATATAGAAGCCGCGCCGCACTACCCGGTACTGAACGTTTCCCACGCAGCTGCAATAATTCTTTATTCTCTCTCGAAGTTCGAAGGAGCAAGAGGAGAAAAAGCAGCGCAAAGTCCGGAGATCAGAGCGCTGAACCGCCTGTTTTCAAAAATCTCGGCAAAATTCAGAAGAAGGAATATGCGCGCACCAGTCGCATTCAGAAGGATCATCTCGAGAGCGCAGATAAACGAACACGAGGCAAGGGCGCTGCTCAACCTTTTCCGTCTCATAAACGGGAAATTGTGAGTCGCTTCTTTTTCTTTCCAAACATGCACAGCGGTTGCACGTACTGTGCATTGAACCAATAAAGGAAGCCCCCGACTGCAAGCACAGCTATTACGGCAACCAAATGTTCCAACCATTCGTGATCCTGGGGCACCACCTCAATTCCAAAATACATCAGCGATTCGAGAAAGTGGAAGAGCGCCATGGGCAAAAGCCCGAGAACAAGGAGGATGAAGACCTTTGCGAACTTCCCCTTATAGCATTTCAGTATTCCGAGGGCAATCCAGAGCGGCACAAACATGGCTACGAATACAGAAGCATGCCAGGCCGCACTCATAAAATCCATCGCCATGCCTTCTTTTTGCGGGCGCGCATTTTTAACTTTTTCATAGGTGATAAAATATCTAAAAACGAATAGAAAAAGCGATTTAAAACCCGCGGATTTTTAAGCGATTACGCACATCATTTCTTCTTTATAAAGCGCTTTTCAGAGATAATCGGCATGACCGGAATGAAAGCGTACAAATCCAGGATATCTCTTTGTCAGAGAGAACATATCACTGCCCGGTTTGTGGCAGCCTGGATAGGGATATAAATGCTGCAATAAATATACTCAACAGAGCTACGGCCGGAATGGCCGTAAGTAACGCTTGTGGAGATGGAAGCAAAATTCCATCAGCGAAGCAAGAAGCCAAGAGCTCCTTCAGCTTTGCTGAAGAGTTTGCGGCCGAAGTCCGCAGGATCAGCCCTTGGTAATTCACCGATGCGTAGCATCTCTCATAATAAAACATCCGGTTTCGTATCTCACGAAACTCAAGGCGCTGAACCGAAAACAATCCTGTGTCGTTATTTGCTCCTGTAGCTCAGTGGTAGAGCGCGTGCTTGGTACGACAGGGGGCTTTTTATAATGCCTTCATTATCCCGCCCCCTTCTTCCGTGATACCCCCTTGCGAATATAATCGCTTTGGGCGCTCCCGGAAACCGCAATTGCGGTTCCAAAAAGTACGAGGTCGCGAGTTCAATCCTCGCCGGGGGCTTGCCATTGTTTCCAGTCTCCAGTTTCGAGTTTTGAAACGTTACTATAATCACAATTTCGGAATTTCAACTTTGTAAGTCCGGCTGAATTCATCAAGCATTCGCGCAAACAAATTCGTCAATTCCTTTCCCATTTTCTGCGCGCGCAATTCATTTCCAATAATTCCGCTCCAAACAAGGCATTGCAAAATAATCCATAATCGTTTTTGCTCCTGAAAACAATGTCAATATCCTTGGTCGCCTCCTTCAAACCCCGGAAGGACATGGCGCAGCCGCCTATCAGATAAATCGAGAGCTCGTTAGCCACTCGCGCCCCTAAGCTTCCCCAGCTCTTCGTCTATATATGGCGCTTTGAACTGATTATCCATGCACAATCTCCTCGACTTCGTCCCAAAACGGGAATTGCAGAAATAGTTTTTAATCGCAATTTCTGAACCCGTACTTTCCGACCAGCGGGACGAAAACCACGTCCAGTACCTTAATCGCCTCGTTCGTCTTCTTGTTATATACGATAAGGTTCTGGAAATATCTCTCACCAACAGGAGCTACTAATTTCCCACCATCCTTTAGCTGCTTCACAAGAGGATGAGTCCCGTCAAACCAGGGTATCGCCGCAGTCACTATTATCCTATCATAGGGCGCATATTTCGCGCAGCCCCCGCTTCCGTCCCCAATTTCATAAGATATATTCGTTTCCGGTTTCCCGCTTCCAGTTCCCAGTTTCGCAATATTTTTCTTGGCAAGATCGCCGAGTTCCGGAGATAATTCGATAGTGACTACTCGCCCTTTCTTGCCTACCAGTTCCCGAAGGAGCGCTGCATTGTACCCGCTTCCGCTTCCTATATCCAAAACATCCATCCCTTCCTGCACGTCGAGCCATTCGAGCATTGTGGCAACCACCCCCGGAGCCGAAATTGTCTGCCCGCCTTTCGTGGGCAGAGCCATCTCCTCGTAGGCATATTCCTTCTGCTCCACGAAAAGCGCCCTATCGGTTTTCCTGAACGCCCTCTCGATTCGTTTGCTTCTTATTGCGCCGTGATTTTTGAGCGCATCCACCATTTCGTCGTTCGAGGCCATGGCAACCGAAAATAGTATTAACCCGTTCAGAATATAACCATTTCAGTCCTTGATTGTATGAAGAGAAGAACAAGCTTTATATGCTGGAATGAAATGTGTTGGATATGGCCTTTGATTTCGAGTCCACCGCAGAAATAGAAGTCCCGAAAAATCCTCTCGAACGGGTGATAGGTCAGGACGAGGCAATAAAAGTCGCGAAAATCGCAGCAGCGCAGCAGCGCCATCTTCTTTTAGTGGGCGCGCCAGGGACTGGGAAAAGCATGCTCGCCCAGACAATCGCGTCTCTTCTCCCAAAACCAAAATGCGAAATAGCAGTTCTACACAATCCAGAGAGGCCGGAGCGCCCAATCCTTGAAATAAAGACAAAGGAGCAACTGGAGAGCGAGAAAAAGGAGACGCTGGAATATGGGACAATGGTCCATCCGTCGCAGGTTCCCGGATTCGTTTCGGAAAAACTCGGGTTCAGGTGCAGGCGTTGCGGGGGAATGAGCGCGTCCACATTCTCAATATGCCCTTCCTGCGGCGCGGAAAAATTCATGCGTAATTCCAATCCGTTTGGCGATCTGATTTTCGGCTTTGAAAGGGAGAAAGCGGAGGGAAGGGTGCACGTCTCGCGCGTCCTTCCGAACGGAAAAGAAGAGGTATTCATTTACGAAAAAACATCTTCAGATATGATAAGGGTGCTCACGCAAGACAACTTCAAGAAAATGCGCGAATCCCAGAAGAAATTGAGAAAGGTGCTCGTTCCTTTGCTGCGCAGCACTTTCGTGCAGGCAACAGGAGCAAGCGAAACCGAATTCCTTGGAGATGTCAAGCACGACCCGTACGGAGGCCACCCTGAAATAGGAACTCAGCCATATTTGCGCGTCTCTTCGGGCGCTGTGCACGATGCGCACGAAGGCGTATTGTTCATAGATGAACTCTCCACTCTTGCGAACATCCAGCGCTATCTCCTTACCGCGATGCAGGAAAAGGCATTTTCAATAGTGGGAAGGAACCCCACAAGCACAGGCGCGATAGTGAAAGTGGAAAATGTTCCCTGCGACTTCATATTGGTTGGAGCAGTGAACATAAACGAGCTTGGCACCATGATGCCTGCGCTTCGTTCGCGCATAAGGGGCGACGGTTACGAGATTTTGATGAAGTCGTGGATGGAGGACAACATTTCAAACCGGCTAAAAATCGCGCAGTTCATCGCCCAGGAAATAATCAAAGATGGAAAAATCCCCCACGCTGACAAATCAGCGGTGGATGAAATTCTGAAAGGAGCAAAGACATCCGCGAAGGAAATCGACTCTGCGAACGGACTTACGCTGCGGTTGAGAGGTATGAGCGGCCTGATAAAACTCGCCGGCGACTTCGCAATTACGGATAAGGCGCAATTCATTTCGCGTGCGCACGTGAAGGAGGCGCTCAAATACTCAAAAAGCGTTGAAGAACAGATACAGGAAACGTACCCCAACTGGTGGAAGGCAGGGCTCGCGGATTTCGCAGTGAAAGCGGAGAAGAAAGGAAGCGACGCAGTATAAATTTTTGGAAGTGAGGGCGGGCAGGAACGCTTAAGCGCCCCTGCCAACCATTTAGAGTGAAGAGAATCCGGACCATGTTTGGCATGGTCCGGTTCCCAATTTTTTTGAGTTCTGATGAGTGTAACGAAAACTGGAAGCCGAAACACGTAAGAAAAGCATGAGGGGAAGACGGGAAAATAATTGCCGGGAGCGGTTGAAGAGTAGTGCCCCCGGCTTATGATACGCAGGCGGTTCGGAAAAAATTATAGGTGGGAGGATTTCCGGTCCGCCTTGCGTAAGCGTGTTTCATCCCTATCAGGGTAGTTTCGCCGTCTTCCCCTGCTCCCTTGCGGAAGCGGTCGCCTTGCTCTTTTTCTAAGCAAGCGTGAAGAAGACCTTTTTCCCTACGTGCTTTTTCTCAACGACTCCCGAGTAATGGAGCCGGTTGAGGCGCGCCGAAGCCGCGTTCTTTCCCTTATATCCGAATTTCTTCTGCACGTCTTCCGCGGTTTTCGGGCCCTCTTTCAGGAACGAGACAATCGCCTCGTCCACTTCGGGGAGCAGTCGTGCTTCCCCATGAACTTTTTCCTTTTCTGCGAGCCGGAGCTCGAGTGCCTCTATCTTCGCAAGCAGCGTCTTGAGGATGCGGTTCGTGTTCTCCCGCTCCTCCTTGAGCAGGTAAACAAGCTCCCCGAGAACCACTGGGTCGTTGAACTTCTGGAGGTTCTCTGCGACGTCCTTGCTTATGCGCTCCCTCACGCCCGCCTGCTCAACTTTAAATATCTTGTCTTCGTTAGCGTCCGCATTCATGAAATCACCTTTGGATGTTCGTGCTGGTTGCGTGATGAATGTATGATGCATTGCGATGAAATCATGCAATAATCGCGATTCTATCATGACAAGATTTATAAAGATTTGTTTTTGTAGTGCTGATTTTTGAGTTTTTGTGCAGAAAATTCGACTAAAAGAAAGGAATAAAAAAGAAAGACACATTTCCATTATTAAAATTTTTTGGTGCACGGGATGAAGCCACACGAGTACATGGGCGAAATAGTTGCGGTGTTCAAGAAGAGGGACTCAAGGAAGTTGCGCAAATTGGACGAAGCGATACTGCGCGAGGCCTCTCTTGCATATTCAAAAAAACTATATTACCTCGCGATAGTAGCGTACGTGCTCTCCAAAATTTTAGGCAAGCCGAGATTCCTCGAGAGGAACTACCGCGAACGCATATTTGCAATAGAGAATGTTTTGGACGAGATATCGCTCTGCAAGGAGGAATGCAGCGATGAGGAGTTCCACGCGAGATTTGAGAAACTCGAGAAGGCGGTGAAAAATCTCGAGTCCGAAGACCCGCGGTTCGTGATAGACCTGATTTCCAAGGCACGGCTTAAGGTTGCCGCAACGCTCTATGCCCAGGGCATCTCGCTCGGGACAGCCGCGGAAATAACCGGAGTGGAGAAGCAGGAGATACTCTCATACGCGGGCCACACCATGATGTTCGACCGGCTCAGGGAAGAGAAGAACGTGCGCGCGCGCCTCAGGGCGCTGAAAAATCTCGCAGAGGGATAGGATGGGAAAGGAAATACTGTGCGACTCGAGCGCCCTGATTTCGCTCACCGATTCATGCATCGCCCACGTGCTCCCCTTCACAGCTAAGAAATTCGGCTTTTCGTTCGTAATAACCGGGACAATAGAATACGAGTGCGTCACCCACCCGCTGAACATGGCCACGAAGGTGTACGCATTCTCCGCACTGAGAATAAAAAATGCAATCCGGAACGGCACGGTTGTAAACGTGAAGGCGAGCCCTGCGATAATGAAGAAAAGGGACGAGCTGCTCTCGCTTTCAAATAATCTGTTTTTCACCTCTGGAAGGCCGCTCACCCTGGTACAGGCAGGCGAAGCGGAAATGTTGGCGCTTGCGAGCGAATTGAAAATAAGACACGTGCTCATGGACGAGCGCACCACCCGCCTGCTCATAGAGGCGCCGTTCTCGATAAAGGAGCACTTCGAGGAGGAATTCAGGACCAACGTGATGGTGAACCGGGACAATTTGGATCGGTTCAACGACCTCGTTAAGGGGATGGGAGTGTACAGAAGCACAGAGCTGCTTTCACTCGCGTACGAGCACGGCTATTTCGACGACTACGGCTCGCTGAAGAAAGACGCATACGTTGCTGCGCTCTACCGCCTCAAGTACGCCGGCTGCAGCATACGTTATGATGAAATAGAGGAGCTGATTAAGACCTCTTAGATGCGGTTTCCTGTTTCGAATTCACAGTTTCGATAATCGGTCTTGATTTTATGGAGATTCCAAAGCCGAAAATAATAGTGGACAAACGCGAGCGCGGATTTTCCGAACTATTAATCGAATCGGGCGCTGAAGTTGAGGAAAGAATGCTCGAGGTAGGCGACTTCCTCTGCTCGGAGAAAACAGTAGTGGAAAGGAAAACCCGCTCGGATTTCGAGGCATCTGTTCTGGACATGCGGCTCTTCCACCAATTGCAGAATCTCAAGCAGAACTTCGAAAACGTGATAATAGTAGTGGAAGGTGAACGGAGCGAAGAGGGTCCGCTTTCCCGCGCAGCGCTCATGGGCGCATACGCTTCCGTTATTACGGATTTCGGCGCTTCGCTCTTTTTCACGAAAAATGAAAAATCAACCGCTGAACTTGTCCATTCTATTGCGAAGCACGAGCAAATTGCGAAAAAAATCCAGATGCGCGTACACGCGAAAAGGAAAACGCCCACGCTTTCCTCAAACATGCGCGCAGTGGTGGAGATGCTCCCGATGGTCGGCCCCTCCATGGCAAGGAAGCTTCTGATGCATTTCGGGAGCGTTGAGGCGCTTTTCCGCGCAGAGGAAAAAGAACTTATGGAAGTGGAGGGAATGGGAGAGAAGAAGGCGAAGGCGATATTCCGCACCGTGCGCAAAGCGTACAATCCGGAGGAAGACCAAAATTAATTTATACCTCCAATTCCAAATCCCCTTATGCACATTCCTTCCCCCGAAGGCCTGATCGCTCTCGACCATTCGGACGGCGACATTTCCTTCATCTCCCATGCACACTCCGACCACCTCAACGGCGCAAGGAAAAAGGGAAGGATAATCGCAAGCGAAGAAACAATTGCATTGGGCAATCTCCAGGATCAAAACGCAAAACTTCAAAACGCAAAACTTCTCGAAGCAGGGCACATCCTCGGCTCCAGACAACTCCTGGTCGAAAGCGACGGAAAAAAAATTATTTACACCGGGGACATACGCACGCGCCCATCAATTTTGTTTAAGGAGGCTTGGGTTGAAGAATGCGACCGACTAATAATAGAAAGCACTTATGGGGATCCGCAATTCCGCTTTCCAGACTATTATGAAATCTATTCTCAAATGGAAAAATGGGTGGGCGCAAACCAGGGCTGCAATATCCTGATAGGCGGCTATGCCCTGGGGAAGGCGCAGGAAATAATAAAAATCCTGAATTCATTTGGTGTTGCGCCAGTAGTTGACAAGAATATAGAGCGCTTCAATTCAATTTACGAAAAATTCGGCGTGAAACTGGAGCGTGCGGCAGTTGGAAGCGAAGAGGCGGAGGAAGCGATGTCCCACTCCTTTGTGGGAGTGGTGGAAATGAAAAGAGCAAAAAGGTATTTTGCTCACAAATTAGGGGAAGCGTTTGGAAGGAAAACCCTCGTGGCAGTTGCAACCGGCTGGGCATTGCACTGCAAATTCGACGCTGATGCTGCTTTCGTGCTGAGCGACCACGCGGACTTTTACGATTTGCTGGATTTCATAAAGGGCACGAATGCCAAAGAAATAGAGTTCGTACATGGAGACGGCTCGCATCTGGAAAAGCATCTTGGAGCGCGTTCTGTGTTAGTATAGGGTTTATTAATGTTTTTGCTCAATTTATCCTTATGGAAAGCATTTCACCATTTTGCAAAGTTACCGGGAAAATACTTGGCATGAAGCAGCCGGAGTGCAGGCGCGCCATGGAGCTTTTTATACAGCGTATTCCGCTTTCGGAAAGCCAACTGCGGGACATAGAGGGCACGCTTTCACTGCGCGATGACGACCTTTATAAAGTCGTGCAGTGCTGGAGGCGCTGCAAGTCTGCGGTGCTCGAAAAAGCCAGGCATTTCCAGAGGCAAGGCGACCCACTAATGGCGGCGCGCCTTTTCCTTGAAATTCATGAGTATGAAATAGCAGCTGACCTCTATAAAGAAAGAAACACGCAGATGTATTACTATTCCCTGATAATGGCATCAAATTCCAAAATCTGCGAGTACCGGACCGAACTTAAAATCGGGAGCATACTAGGGCTTCTCGTGCACGACCAGATCGATTCGGCGCTCGACATGATGATACCGGATAAATAGTTTTATATAATCAGTTCTGTTATGTAATTGCACTTGCCGGCAGCCATGGTTGCAACTATCTAGGCTGGCATATTCCTACATCGCGGCCACGATTTGATTTTTCTACGGTTCGAAAAATGCTCGTGGCCAACTCGTTACACTCACATGGCCACGATGGCGTAATGGTAGCGTGGGGGACTGTGGGCCAAGACCGTTTCCTGTTTTGGGTTTCGCGTTTTGTGCGGACATCCCTAGATCCGAGTTCGATTCTCGGTCGTGGCCTATTTCATCTTTGATGGATAATAACATTAAAAATTAATAAAACTTTACTTTTACTGTATAATAGCAATATTTATAAACTATTCCGTTCATTAAAAACACATGAAAAGTAAATGGGACTGCTTCTTCGCATTATTCGAACTGAAGGAGGCGCGGCTCAGGGACATTTCCAAAAAACTGTCCACCTCCCCCTCAAGCGTACGCCAGCGGTTGGTAGCTTTGCTAAGGGAAAGTTTCATAGTCCAGGAAGGGCTTACCTATATGCCAAACAAAGAGAATACGCGGACATGGAATGTTTTCGAAATAATGAAGTTTTGCAGGGGCAGGGGCATTAATTATAACCTTTTCCTTGCTCCGGAATTTGCCAGAATGGTAGAGGCGGGCTTGAGCAAAGAGGAAGTGGCCTTTTCCGAATTCGAAGGGCTGAATCGTCAGACCGTCAGGAAATATCTCAGCTACCTCTCAAGAATCAATCTCCTTTTCGTTGTTTCCAAGAAACCCCTCAGGGTCAGGTTCACTTTCAATCCTGTTTTCGAAGAAGTGCTGGCTTTGTTCAAACTCAGGAAAGAAATCAGAAAACCAATGAAGACAACCGCATCAGCGGACGATTACAGGGAAATTGAAAAGCAGCTGGCTAAGCTCAGGGAACTGAAAAAGAACCTGAATTTTGCAGATCTTGAAGAGGAGCGGAAAATAGAGTTCACGTCTGCATCCACGCAGCTGGAAGGGAATACGTTCACTTTGGACGAGTCGAGAGAGCTTCTTCTTCATGACATAATCCCGCAGGATAAAAAACTGAAAGAAGCGAACGAGGTTAAGAATTATTACGCCGCAGTGAATTATCTTCTGGCGCATTTGCATGAACCAGTTTCCATCCAGTACATACTGGATCTTCATAGGATCGTGATTTTCAATCTGGGCGTCAAAGAAGGCATACGCACGACCTCCGTTTTCATAAAGGGAAATCCGTTTTACAAAGTGGTGCACTTCAGCGGGATTCTACCCTCCCTCGAAGCGCTGTGTAGGCAGATAAATAGTTTTCAGGCAAAAAAGCGCACCGTGGGGGAAGTCGTAGAACTCGCAACATTTGTCCATAATGAATTCCAGCATATCCATCCTTTTGAAGATGGGAATAGTCGCACAACGAGATTGTTATGGAACTACCTCCTGATGCGCAACGGTTTTCCGCTTATCAATATTTATGCAAATACAAGGGAAGAATACCTTTCTCTTACCAAACTGGCCAAAGAAAGGGGCGATGCAAAGCTAAACAGTTTCCTGGTAAAAATAATCAAAGATAACCTATATAAAATGACAAAGATGTGATTTGCGTCAAAATCAGCTCTCATCCTTCAAATACCCTATAAGGTACTCCCCCTGCATCTCGTCCGCAAAGGAGGAGTGCGGATAGCCACCTCCTTTAGTGAGGAATCCTTCCGTGCCGTCTTTCCCGCACTACAATACATACAGTTTTGAATGCTCGTCATGCTTCAGGAAAATGCTCAGGTCCAGGATCTTTCCCCCGTTTGCCATCCAGCAGTTCCCGCTTTCGTTGCGCAGCGCCACTTCGGCCAAAGTGATGTTTCTCGGCCCAATGGTGCCTTCCGCGGTCTTGTTCAGCAAGGACGCGTTCGCAGTTACATTGCTCGCAGCGGCGATCTTAAGGCAGCCCGCCAAGAGCAATGCTGCTCAAAGCAGCGCAACCGCAAACTTCGAGGTGTTCTTCAAGCAGAGGATGGAGCGATTACTTATTTATATCTTCCGGGCCGCTTCTCTGAAAAGCTCCGCACTCCTTCCAACAACGTTTTTCTCGAAAAGGAGCTCCTGCGCTTTTCTTATCCTCTCTATAGTCGGTTGCATATAGGATTCGTCGCTTTTTTCCAGCTGTTCAAGCACATACCACGGCTTGTTCCATTCAAGAATTTCAGCAGCGCGTTTCAAATGCCAAATTCCGTTTTCAGCATTGCCACACTTAAGACCGCGATAGGCATATCTCAATTCGTTCTTCGCTTCTTTTTCTATTCCGTTGCGCTTCAATTTCTGCCCTATTTCAACGAGCCGGGCGAGCGCTCCATGAAAATCAGTTTTAATAAGCGCTATCAGCCCGCCTATTTTTCGCACGTTTTCCTCATCCTTTTTCCATAGCTTCGGTGCGGCGTATTGAAATTTCTCTATGAAATCCGCCCAGCGATTCAGGGCATTCGCGAGCGCATTGTCTCTTTCCATCCTCAAAGAGCATTCCCTCAATTTGTTGTACGCCATTATCCTTGCGACCTGGCCGTCCCTCCATGTGCCATATCGGTTCCTGAAAGCCACGAGTTTTGAGCACGCAGCGGCGATCATCGCTTCTTTTTGAAACCCATAAAGATATTTTGCCGGCTCCAGATATTCATATATTTCCTCGATTTTGAATCTTCCGAGTTTCTTCACCGCTGCCTTGTCAAGAGACATTTCCCCGACCAGGGCGTCCAAACGATTCTCAAGCGACTCTATGTGGGCGCGGGTGATTTTCGCCTCCCTTGTCGCAAGTTCTGCGTTTATCCTTTCCACTTTCCCGAGAATCTCGTCCCTTTTTTCAAACTCTTTTTCATACCTCTCGCGGACATGCTTCACGCTCCTAAGCGCCCTGAAAATGTCGGTCTTAAGCGTAATCTTCCTGCGCGGTATTTTCGCTCCCTCCACGAACGTTTCGTCTATCTTTCCGCTTTCCTCCCTCCTGTACGTTATTTCGGCGCGCATGCCGGAGAGCCGTATTTTCAGATAGTTCACAGGTCGCGTAATGAGCGGCTGGCCGTTTTCGTCCTTGCCGATGCAGGGCGGGCCTGGAAGCCGGCCAAGCACTGCCGAAATATTCCCTCCGTCGTCAAGAAGCACAAACCGTTTTTCCTTTCTTTCGCCCGCCATATTTTCCGCAAGCGTTCGTACTGCAACCGTGGTTTTCATGTTATAAAACATGAATTTTGGGGCTTATAAAGCTTGGCGTGATTTCCCAAATTAAGTTTCTCTCGTGTGGACAAGCAATAAAAACCTGCTGCGTGACATCCATTCAGATAAATCTGCGAGTGAAATTCATGCTCGACATAAAGAAGATAACCGATCAGAAACATATCCTGCTCGACGCCACGCTCTCGCTCGCAATAGTCGCGGCAATTTTCTATTTCATAGGAATAGACAATATATTGCGGGAGTTCGGCAGCATAAATTATTTCTACCTTTTCCTTTCCATAATATTCCTTCTCCTTATGTACATGGGAATGACGTTCCGGCTCAGCATGATACTTTCCGAGCTCGGCGCAAAGGTGAAGTTCTTCGAAATATTCAAGCTCCACGTGGTTGGGATGCTTCTCGCTGACTTCACTCCTGCGAGGACCGGCTATCTCGCAGTCGCCTACGGCCTTACAAAGAAGCACAACGTTCCTGAGGAAAAAAGCATAGTGGCGGTGTTAGGCCCCCAGATATACGACTTCATCACGAAAGTGATAGCTGGCAGCATAGGGATGTTCTACCTGATGAAGACTTACCTCAAGATAGACAGCGGCGAGGTCCTGTTCGCCGGCTCCCTCATAATGGCAAGCATGATAACGGTGATGGCGCTCCTGCTTTTCTCGAAAAAGTTCCTCTCGTTCTTTTCATTCGCAAGAAGAATTCCGCTTGCGGACAGGATAATCTCGATGTTCGGAAAAGCCCAGAAAAATTCGGACATAATCATTCGCCGTTTTCCTGCGCTGTTCCTCATTCTTCTCTTTACGTGGAGCGCAAAGGCGATCTCCTGGTATTTCGTTGCAAAGGCACTTGGGATAACCCTGGATACGGAATTTCCGGAAGTGCTTGCGTACTTCTTCCTCCAACCTCTCCTCACTATGCTTGAGTTCATCCCTTCCCCGACGCTCGCTGGCTTGGGACTGAGCGAAGGCGGCGGAGTGCTCATATTCTCTGTATTCGGAATAGACGCAGCGAAAGCAGCGTCGTTCATTTTCCTCGCAAGAGTGAAGACGACAGTGGTGAACCTTCCGGCAACAAAGGAGGCGCTTTCATTGGTAAAGTCGCATTGAAAAATTCTGCCGCTATAAGCGAATGGCAAAAGTCGTCCTGTATAACCGTTTTCCCTGCTTCTGCCCTGCCAAGGTAGTGCTTATCTTATAGGTGAGCCCAAGCCCCTTTATTACGGAAAGAACTGCCTTGGTACTTCCTACGTAAAGGTCGAGCCCGTCTTTCCCCTCTGCAATCCTGCTTATGAAAGTGCCTTCCCCTTCCAGTTCTTTTTCGAAAATGCGCGCATATTTTTCAATTCGCCTTTTTTCTCCTCTGAGTTGGATTATCGCCTCGAAATAGCCCCCGGATCGCCTGTTGCAGGAAGAGCAGATTGTGGACACAAGCCCGAAATTAACTTCTTTTTCAATTTCTATTTTAGCGCCGTCGCGCTCAATTGCGAATTTCGCCTTCCTTTCCCGGGGAGAAAAATCCACTGAGGTATATTCGCCCCTGAATTTGCCTTTCGCATAATCGGAAATTTTCTTTTCCGAGAAGGAAATCCATTCGCCCCTCATTTTCATTTTTCCGCAGCGCTTGCATTGTTCAATCCCTATTCTGCCAGGAATCTGGAGCCGGAATTTGTAGCAGTCGATGCAGAAAGGACCCACGAATTTTTTCATCCCTTCAGAAGCGCCGCATTTGGGGCAGATGTGCATGCCAGAATAAGGTCCAATATGCTTTATATTGATATATGAGAATTTATTCCTATGGCCGACACGGACTTCGAGGATATAGAAGAGTTTTCAGCCAATTCCGAAGTACGGCTGATAGCGCTCGAGTTGATGAAGATCGCGGCAAGGAAAAGGAGGAGTTTTTCGCGCGTGGCCCGCGAATACATAAGGAACGTCTATTTGCTTAAGTGCATGCTTGAAAATCAAAAGGAGTAAAAACATGAGCGGCATAAAAAAAGCAGTAAATCTCACAAATGCATTCATATCCCTACCCAAGGCGCATTATCTTCTTTCCTCCATGCTCCTTATAGGAGTGTTGTTCGGCGTCCTTGCTTCATTGGTCTTAGGAAAGGCCGCGCCTGAAAACATCTTCCAGGGCGCGCTCGAAGGCCTCTTTCTGCTCTCCATTCCAGCGATATTTACTTCGCTGCTGATAAAACTAATGATACGAAAAATACCGTTCAGGCGCATTTTGGCTGCCTCGCTCGTGAGTCAGATGATATATGCGTTTGCCTATCTCACGTACCTGCTTCTTCTCAATACGTCCTTCCAATATAAGGAGACGGTAATATTCTTGGCCGCTTCGCTCGCATTCGCGATATGGTTCATAATCGCGCGGTTCGTGTTCATACTCAAGTGGAGGGCATTCCTTTTCGCCTCGTTCCAGGTGCTGATATACGGGATATTCCTGCTGGGCGGAAGCACCATAGCGGTCTCTGGCGACCCATTCGCGATAATCGCCAAATTCTTCGTCGTCTCAGCGGTATTTCTCGGTTTTGTTTACCTTTTCTTCCTCATAATAAACGCTCCTATGAAGAGGAATTTCGGGCTCAACACTTTGGACGCGGTCTCGCTTTTCCTCGCGCACTGGTTCTACGAATCCAAGAACATAGAAGACGAGTTCGAGCGCGTGGGTGAAGAGGTGGAAACCCTTCTCTCCGCTTTCATCTTCAAAAGGAAAAAGGATACCATTGCGTTCGTGACCCCTTACGTGCACTACGGGCCCTTCGGCTCGCTTGGAGGAAGCAATTTTTCGCATCTTATCGCAGAGGAACTGAAAAAGAGATATGGCTTGAGCGCCTTCATTTTCCACGGAACAGTCACGCACGACCTGAATCCTGTTGCCTCGGACGAGCTGGAAAAAATAGTCGCTGCTTTCGATTTGGGCTATGAAAGGTGCAGATTTTCCAAATCCAAAGTTGCGCTTTCGAGAGGGTTTTCCAACGAGTGCTTCGCCGAATCCCTCATATTCGGTAATTCTGCGTTTGTGGGCATTTCGCGCGCTCCCCACACCACGGAAGATGTAAACTTCGGCCTGGGGCTTGCCATAATGTCCGAGG
The DNA here is from genome assembly GCA_041694885.1 of Microcaldota archaeon. Taxonomy (GTDB): domain Archaea; phylum Micrarchaeota; class Micrarchaeia; order Anstonellales; family Bilamarchaeaceae; genus JAHJBR01. The sequence continues at coordinate 32,539 of JBGFRX010000007.1, forward strand.
CAGAAAAGCACATTCCAATGGTCTCTGCAATAGACCAGCACAACGCGGAAACCGGGGATATAACCAGTTTCGAGCCAGGAAGCGGAGTGGGCTTCGATTACATGCGCGCCGTCTCCCAATCGCTTTCGAAAAAATACAAGAGCGCGGATTTGAAAATAGGAATTTCTCAGAGGCAGGTGGAAATCCCCCAGCTCGGGCTCGCAGGCATAAAAATCGCGGCATTTTCAACCAATCCAACTTACGTTCTTGTCCTTATCGACTCCAATGGAGTAAAGTCCGAAGTGCGCGAAAAAATAATTTCAGAAATAAAAGAAACCGGAAGGGAAAAGAAAATGAATCTCGAAGCAGGGGTGTTCACCACGGACACGCATTCGCTGAATAATGTGCGCGGCGTCCTGAACCCCATAGAAAACACAAGTGCCCTTCTGGATGCGATAATGGAAGGGGTGCACGAAGCGCTCGGTGATATGCAGCCAGCCTCCTTCTCCTCGTTCAAGAACAATTTCAAAATCCACGTTCTGGGCGCGAGGCAGAGCATAGAAATCGTTTCCACGGTGAATGCAGTAGTCGCGGTCGCGAAGATAGCAGCGCCCCTTATAATAATTGGCTCGATAATATCTATTTTGTGGATAGTCACGAAAATTTAGGTCGTTGAAATGGACCTCGAACGAAAAATAGAACTCGTGTGCAGGCCCCCTGTAGAGGAGGTTGTCACGCGCGAGGACCTGAAGGAAATTTTTGAAAATTATGAACACCCACGCCACTATATCGGCTTCGAGATTTCCGGAAAAGTACACATCGGCTCCGGTTTGATGACTGCGCTCAAAATCCGCGACTTCCTGGAAGCTGGTGTGAAACCCACAATCTGGCTGGCGGATTATCACGCATGGATAAACGGAAAATTAGGCGAGGATTTGGAGAAAATTCAATCAGTTGCAGAGGGCTATTTCAAGCACGCATTCATATCTTTGGGGCTTACGGAAGACAAGGTGGACTACTTTCTCGCGAGCAAGGTCTATGATGACGAGTACTGGAAAACCGTACTGAATGTTGCGCGCAGCACCACCATTGCCCGTGTCCTTCGCACGGTCACCATAATGGGAAGGAAGGAAACCGAGGCAACGAGCGCTGCCTCGATTTTCTACCCTGCTATGCAGGTAGCTGACATAAGGAAATTGGACGTACAGATTGCGCACGCAGGGATGGACCAGAGGAAGGTGCACATGCTTGCAAGGGAGATCTTCCCAAAATTGGGCTACAGGAAATTCGCAGCAGTGCATGCCCATCTCCTGCCTGGCTCGCAGGGCCCTGAGAAGATGAATTTTGCGGACAAAGGCGAAATGGAGATAGAAGGGAAAATGAGCAAGTCCAGGTCCTCTTCCGCGATATTCATCCATGATCCTGAGGAAGAGATAAAATCGAAAATAGGGAAGGCATTCTGCCCTGAAAAGAGCGTGGAAGGGAATCCGCTTATAGAGTATGCGCAGTATTTGTGCATGCGCGAAAAGCCCTTAAAAGTGGAAAGGCCTGCGAAATTCGGAGGGGATGCGGAATTCGCAACAATAGAGGAATTGAAAAAGAACTATGCAGAAGGAAAACTCCATCCAATGGATTTGAAAAATGCAGTTGCGGACGAACTGACGAAAGTGCTGAAGCCCTCGCGCGACTATTTCGCCAGGCATCCTGAATACATTGAGCAGATAAATGCGGTTTCCATTACGAGGTAGTCCTTTTATGGGCAAAATTTCCGTGCTGAAAAAACAATTCGCAGTGCTGAAGGGCAACAAAAAGATAGTGGCGGTTATTTTTTTCGGTTCATGGGCGCGCAGAGAGCAAAAGCCGCTTTCCGACATTGACGTTTGCGTTATTCCTTCAAAAGGCGTGACGCTGGACGAGCTGATGGCAGCAGTGCCCCTTGTTGAGGCAAGTGTTTCTTATTTCTACAATCTTCCGCTCCACGTGCGAAAAAGCGTCCTTGAAGAAGGCAAACCGCTCCTGGTGAACGATTTTGCTGCATTTGCCGAAGCAAAGACGCGCACAGTCATCGAATATCTGGATTTCAATCCGGTGCGCGAGCGCATGATAAAATCCATGCTTGCAAAGGGCGTTTTCTGATGATAATATTGGAGCGTATCGCGCTGATAAAAAAACTATTTCGCCGACTTTGAGCGCATCGAAGGAGAAAAGGAAGGCAAGACGAAATTCTACGCGAAGTCGATGCTGATATTTTCGATAATCAATTCCGCGCTCTCCCTCGCGGAAGGCGTAATAAACGCGAAAAATCTCGGCATCCCGGGCAACTATGCCGACATATTCGAGATGCTGAAGCAGAATAAAATAATTTCGGACGGCCTTTGCGGAGAGATGAAGACGCTTATAAAGCTGCAGAACCTTCTCGCTCACGAATACGAGACGTTCGACGAGAGGCAAATCGCCAAACTGAGCGCGAAGGTATATTACGTAAAGGAATTCGTGAAGATCGCGGCAGCAATCAAATAAAATGGTTTTTTCGCCCCTGCCGCCCGCTCAGAGGTGGTCTGAATGCCTAAGGAAGTTGACAAAATTCTGTCAATTGCTAGAGAAGATTTTGGAGAAAGGGCTGGAGAAAATTCTTACGACCCCATAGAGTGAAATTACGTGAGTTATCAACAGTTTACAATAGCTTTATAAATATTTCGTTAATAAATGATAACTCATGACAACTTACGACAAAACACCGTATTTCCCGCAGGATCCGGTAGACCCAAAATACTTCGTGGGAAGAGAGGAACTTTTGGCAAACATAAAAAGCGCTTTCTCAGGTTCGATAAATGGCCGTGCTACAAACATGGCCATATACGGGGAGAGAGGAATGGGCAAAACTTCCCTTCTTATGAAAATAAAATCTTCAGCTCCTGAAGGGTGTTTTTGCACCTATGTTGCACTATCTGAAGAAACCAATCAGGCGGCCTTTGTTGAAAAACTTCTTCAGCGGGCTGATCTGGACTACCGGGAAAGCCTGCCATTGCATAGAAGAATAATCCAAAAAGCAAAAGAAATACCAGGACAAATAGAGAGCTTCAGCTTGTTTGACATCACCGTATCTTTGAGAAAAAACGACATGGCACCTGAGATAGCATTTTTAGAGGCAATAATGAAACTGAAGAACAAGGGTTTTAAGGCAGTATATATTTTATTAGATGAGGCGGATCTCCTGACTACTGAAACCATAGCTTTGATAAGAAATGCAATACAGGAGCTTAGGGCCAGTTATCAGTTCCCTATTGGGATTATCGTAGCAGGAAAGCAAAAATTGACTAACCGACTAGGAGGTAAATGGTCACCGATATCACGGTTCTTTGCTTTGGCACAATATGAGCTCAAGCCTCTTACGAAAGATGAGGTTTATGCTGCCTTAACCAGCCCTCATGTTAGCTGGGCAAGAGACGCTGCGGGAGTTGTTTTTGAAAAGAGCGAAGGCTACCCCACAGTTGTCCAGTTGTATGGTGCTATTTGCTATTTGAATAGGCAAGATGGCAAAGTTACCAGCAAGATCGCTGCAGTTGCAACAAAAGAGGTCAAAAGGGAACTTTGGACGTGGTTCCAGAATGGCTGGAAAGGAATGCCATCAGATTTGGAAACCCAATGCGCATTGATAGTTGCCGAAAATAAAGGCAAGGCTACGTTTAGCGAAGTAAAAAAACTTATGAAGAAAAACCCCGGTACGAATCTCAAAAGGGCTGTTGAGAAGCACATTCTTTCGCAGGATGAAAAAGGAGTTTATACGCTTCCGCATCCGCTTATCGCGGAAGTGTTTTTGGAGTATGCCAGCGGGAAACTATTATAGTTATCATGAGTTATCAGAATCTGGCAGTTTTTTGTTAACTGGCGATAATTGTCGATAATTCTAGCTGCATTAGAGGGAGCATTCAGAGCAGGAATAAACGCCCCTGCCGGGATTCGAACCCGGATCCCGGCCTCCGGAGGGCCGCGTCTTGTCCAGGTTGGACTACAGGGGCAAAACAATCTTCGGTTTCGCGTTTTGAGTTCAGGGAATCAAAGTAATTCAACGAACTCTCTTATTATTGCGTTCACTTCCTTCTCCTTCCTGGCCATCATATCCGCTACTTCGGAATACGAAAGCAGCTTCCTTGAAGTTCCGGACGCGTGATTCGTCCCTATGCACAATCCAGCAAGTGGAATCTCCAATTCGTGCAGAAGCGTCGCCTCGTATGCGTTTGTCATGCTTACGAGGTTAGCGCCCATTTTTTTCAGTACATTTACCTCCGCTTTCGTCTCGAATCTCGGACCGTGGGTCGTTGCAACAATCCCGCCGCCCTTCAGCCCCACGCCCGCATTTTTCGCAGCGGAAAAAAGTTTCAGCCGCATCCCATTTGCAAACGGTTCAGAGAAATCGAAGTGCTTTATCCCTTCCCCGAAATCGTCGTAAAAAGTTATAGGCGCGCTGAAACCGATAAAGTCTTCTGCTGCAATGAGTTGCCCTGGCCTGTAACCGGAAATTATCCCGCACGCGTAAGTCGCAAGCACTCCCTCCACCCCCATCGTTTTAAGGGCCCAGACGTTCGCCCTATAATTGATTTTGTGTGGCGGGTAGCGGTGATCCTTTCCATGCCTCGGGATGAAAATGCATTCGTTTCCGTATATTTTCCCTTCGTATGCCAGGGCAAAGCCGTAGGGAGTGCTCACGTCCAGCTCCCTGAATTTCCCTGGCGGGCATATTCCGGTTCCTCCTATTATTCCGAGCATACAAGGACCACCTGAGTGTTTTCTGTTTTGGGTTCCGAGTTTAGTTCACTTGAGTATTTTTCCAGTTTCCACGTACCACAGATAAAAATCCAGCTCGCCCTCCTTCATCCGCAGCTTCGAGCACAGCGTTTTTAGTTTCTTTTCAATCTCAACATACGCTTTTTTATTTAGCGTTTTCGGCAGATCTCCAATGATTCCGTGTTCGTGCATCAATCTGAGTACGTGCCTGTCCAAAATAGCAACGTCCAAAAATCCAAGATTCCTCAAAAGGTGGCTCGCTTCCTTGTATCCCAGTCCTTTAATGTTTTCAACCAGCCATTCGCGTTTTGAGCCCTGCGTTCCGGGTCCTGCAAGCGTTTTCCCAAGTCCGCCGTATTTTTTTCTCGCTTCGATAATGTATTTCGCCCGCACGTTGTAGAACCTGTAGCCGTGATTTTTCAGAAAGTCGCGAAGCCGTTTTTCGTTGAAAGTCAAAAATCCCTGCCCTATTTTTTCCTGTATTTCGATTCCTTTCGCAGCCCGCTCGTTCGCGGTGAGAAGGCAAAAACACAGTTCGGAGAATACTTTTTCCTCGGAGGAGAAATTGCGCTTCAGTTCCTCCAACCGCAAGCCCACCTCCTTTTTTATTTCCCCTTTCCGCAGTTCAGAAACCGCGCGGATAAGATGCTGCATGCTACTCACGTATTCGTCTGTTGCCTACTCCTTACGGTAGTAATAGTCCCTGCTTTCCTTCTGCTCCCTGTCGAGCACGCTTTCCGGTTTGTTTATGCGAGGTCTGTTGCTGTCCCTATCCCTTCTCATGGTGATTCCAACCAATTTCAGGAACGCGTTCATTCCATCGCGCTTGCTCATGGGTGCAGACGCATGGCCGCTCGCGCTCTGCTCCCCATCGAAGACAACGAGCCGCGAGGAGACCGCATCAATGAAAACCACGTCGTGGTCCACAACGAATGCGCTTTTCTCCGAATCGGAAAACACAGAGCGCAAAAGCTCTCCTAAATTGAGCCGCTGCTCTATGTCCAGGAATGCCGTTGCCTCGTCCAGAAGGTAAAGGTCCGCTTCAGTGCTGAGCGCAAGGGTTATCGCGACCCTTTGCAGCTCTCCTCCGGAAAGCTCGGAGAGCTGCCTCTGCCCGAGCCGGTTCACGTCCAGGCGCCTTTTGCACTCCTCAAGCACCGAAGGATTCAGGTGTTTACTGCCCAGGAGCTGCTCCACGCTCACTCCTTCCTCAGCCCTTATGTACTGAGGTTTGTAGGACACACGGAATTTCCCGGTTTCGCCTTCGTCTGGCTTCTCGGCTCCTGCGAGCATCTTCACGAAAGTGGATTTGCCGAGCGCGTTCCTTCCCACTATTCCGATTATTTCGCCTTCCCTTATTTCCCCCATGTCGCAGGAAAGCCCGAAGCCCTTGTAATGCTTTTTCATTGCAGGATAGGACAATTTAGGCGGCCTCTTGCGCTCGCTTTCGCTGAACCTGCTGAACGTTATCTCCTTTTCCCTGAACTTTATGTTCTCGTCTCTGAGGAAGCCGGAGAGATATTCGTTTATCCCGCTCCTCACGTTTTTCACGCCGGAAACCACTCCGTAAACATTTTCGTCCCCCCAGAATATGTATGCGTAATCGCTCGCGTAATCCAGAATCGCGAGATCGTGTTCCGCAATCATTATCCTCTTTCCTTCTCCGAATTTCTTAAGCAGCACAGCGACCCTGAGGCGTTCCGCGATATCCAGGTAATTGGTCGGCTCGTCGAAGAAATAGATGTCCGCATTTTTCATGTATACAACCGCGATCGCGAGTTTCTGCATTTCGCCGCCCGAGAGCTGCGAAAGCTTCCGCTCTAATATTTTTTCGAGCCCGAACTTCCCTATGACCTCGTCCATGCGCCCTTCGTCGAATTTTTTCAGGAGTGCTTTCGCAGTTCCCGAGTACACCTCTCTTATATACTCTATGTTCTGCGGCTTGTAGCTTGCCTTCGCGATTTTTCCCATTGCTTCCCAGTATCTCCTTTGCTCCATCGTGAATTTTTCCATCAATTCGCTCTCGCCAAGCGTTCTCGCGCTCTCCCCGAAATTGGGCCGCAATTGTTTGGTGAGCAGCCGAAGCGCCGTGGTCTTACCTATACCGTTCTTTCCAACGAGCCCCGCAACCCCTTCCTTCGGAAGAGGGAGCCCGTGGAGCCGGAACGTATTCACGCCGTACTGGAAGACCGGCTTCCCTATTTCCTCTTTGAGGTTGATTATGCTTATACACTGCACGGGGCACTTCTTCACGCATATCCCGCAGCCAATGCAGAGCTGCTCATTTATCACGGGGAACCTGCTCGCTTTCTCGGTAACTACGCATTCCTTGTTCATCCTGTTGACAGGACACACCTTCTCGCACACGTAGCCGCATCTCTCATGTATGCACAAATCTCTCTCAAGGACCGCTATTCTGGACATTTCACTTCACCTATTCTGGATTAAGGATTAAGTTATATATAGAGAGCGAATCCCGAGAATAAATAGATTCCGCGCTTATTTTTTTGTCCTCATTTTTATGCTGTTCAGATTAATATCGTTTAGTCCGGAGTGCTCTTCGGCCATTTTCCGGATGTCCCTGTGCGTTATGCCCGAACCCGTATCTTTTCCGAATTTCTCCGGCGTCTCCATGATTTCGCCCCTGTTTTTGCCCATAAGCTCGAGCGCCTTGGCAGCTATGGCCCGCACTTCCCCATAATCCGACTTTTCCGCTTCTTTGAGTGCCCTGCTGACTTCAAGCATGTTGCTTTTTTTTTCGGACAGCCAGAAAAATATATCCGCCATCTCCTCCCGGAATTTGTTCCCCCGCTTCAGAAAAAAATCGTTTTCCGGATTCTCGAGCACTTTGAATATTTCCTTCATTACGTTTGGCCCTCTGCCGAGAATCTCACTTATGGCATTCTTCTTTTTTGCACTGTTAGTTCCGGAGAATGCTTCAATGACAAGTAGTAATTCCCGCGTATCGCCTGTTGGTTTTTCCTCCATATTCCTCCCTTTAAATAAATCAGTATATCTCTTTTATTAACACAAGGGTTTATAATGGTGCCGCGCATTTGCTTCCCATCTCATTCAATCGGGCGCATTGCGGGCGAAACCTTAAAATGAGTTGCGAGCGGGAAATCAAGATGGAAACCGCAGTAAAGCTGGATGTTGAAACCCTATTAGATTGTGGCGTGGTAATAATTGACAAGCCGCCCGGCCTGTCGAGCCACGAGATTACCTCGCTGGTGAAGAAAATCTTAGGTGCGAAAAGGGCAGGGCACGCAGGCACGCTGGACCCGAGCGTGAGCGGAGTACTTCCCGTTGCTTTGGGGAGGGCGACCAAGCTGCTCGACTACATCGTCGCGAAGGAAAAAACGTATGCTGGAATAATAAAATTCAAATACGGGCAGCCGAAGGAAAAAATTTTAGAACTCTTCAAAAAATTCGAGGGCGAAATAGTGCAGACGCCGCCCAAAATGAGTGCGGTGCGAAAAATTCCCCGCAAGCGCGTAATCCATTACATCAGATTTCTGGAGCAGGACGGAAAATTCATTTTATTCGAAACCAAAACCCAGGCAGGGACTTACGTGCGTACGCTCTGCGAGGATATCGGAAAATTGACAGGAGGCGCGCGGATGGAGGAGCTACGCCGCGTCGCAGTAGGGGACATAGGCGAAGACAAAGGGGTGAAAATGCAGGAGCTTGCTGATGCGGTCTGGCTCTGGAAAGAAAAAAAGGACGAAAGTGCACTGCGTAAAATAATCCGCCCTGTGGAGGACTATCTGCAGAATTACCCCAGGATATTCGTGAAAAATTCCGCAGCTGGCTCTTTGCCCAGGGGCGCGCAGCTCACTGCTCCAGGTATAGCCCGGTGCGATGTATTTGAAAAAGGCGCGAAAGTCGCGATTTACTCGGAAAAAGACGAATTCGTGGGAATGGGCATTGCGCTCATTTCCTCGGATGTACTGAAGACGATGGAAAAAGGGGTTGCGGTGAAGACCGAACGGATTCACATGAAGCGCGGTGCAGCATGAAAATTGTTGTCCAAAATTCTGGACGATTTTACCTATTTTTGTCCATTTTTCTGGACGTTTATATAAGGACTGCGAGATAGAGCGGGATTTCCGCTATTCCGTTTCTGTAATCCACCTGGTTGTCGTCCAAGAGAAGGAATCCGCTCCTGAGCTGCATGCGGCTTTTGGATGGCCCTCCTATTTCTATGAAATTCCTGTTTTTACCCGAATACACCGCGTAATCCGGGAAGTGTTTTGCTCCTGCTAAGTACTCGACCATGAAGCCGCCATACCTGAGCGCGCTCACCGCTGCATCTTCACGCAACGTTCCGGCGTCGATTTCGCCGACCAGCCGGCTGCCTAGCCCGTTCCTCAGCGCAGGGGATGAAAAAAGGTATTTGGGTTCCTTTCTGAGTTTTGCTGCGCTTTTCTTGTCCGAAAGTACAGGAATGAGGAGCGAAGATACTGCGAATGCGTTCAGGATGTTCGATGCCGTAGTTTTGGAGCAGCCGGCGCTTTCCGAGAATTTGGAAAGCGAAACCGCATCCGGCTTCGAGAGCGCAAGCGTGTTTATTATGCTTCTTGCCTTTGTAGTGGCGTCCAAGTTGAATCCGGCTATGTCCGGAAAGTCATCTACTATCGTTTTCGTTACGACGTCGTCCGCGCTCTCCTCTATCGGAATCTCCAGCGCAAGCGGAAACCCGGTACGCATATAATCCCTGAACTGCTTCGCGAGGTCCGGAAGCCGGAGCAGCATCTCCTTCGCTTTTACGTACGCATCTGCGGGCTTTGAAGCAAACAGAGTCGCAGCGGAAACATTTGTTTCCATTCCGTGCTTCAGCCGCAGGTATTCCCCGAAGGAGAGAGGCGCTATCTCCCTGAATGTTGCCCTCCTTATGATTTCGTTCCTGTCTCCCATGATTTTTATCGCGGAAGAGCCAGTTGCGATTATCTTCATGCCGAACGTGTCGTACAGGACTTTGAGCGATTTTCCCCAGTTCTTTATGTCGGAAAGTTCGTCCACAAGCAGGAGCCGCGAGGAATTGTATCTCGCGTACTCCTTTACCACGTCCACGAGGTCAAGGTTGTAATACGCGAGCGCGGTTCCATCCACGAACATCGCGTCATGCCCGGCAAGCGCATGATTAAGCGCGATGCTCTTTCCTATCCCCCTTAGGCCGTAGAATATGAATATGCGCCTATTTACACCCTTTCTGAATGCTGCCATTTCCTTTTTTATCTCGCCTGCGATGTTCCGTTGCCTGTATTTCGCTGCGGACTCCGCGCGCTCGGCCTTTTTCGTTTCCATCAGCTTTACGAATTCGTAGCTATCCATGCAGCGATTTCGCAGCGCACATTTATAAATATTGTCCAAAATTCTGGACGATTTTACCTGTTTTTGTCCATTTTTTTGGACGATTGCCCTATTGGCATGCGGAAAGAGGATTTTAAAAAAGTGTTGAACAGATAATTTTCCAATGTGCAGAGATTGGGCTGGTCGACATTTCGACCAGTGCTCTCAGCATTCGCTTCGCTCATGCAGAGACCTGTTTCGTCGGCGTTCCGACGAAAAGTTCTCCGCGCTCATCACATTCGCGCAGAGATTGGACTGGTCGACATTTCGACCAGTGCTCTCAGCATTCGCTTCGCTCATGCAGAGACCTGTTTCGTCGGCGTTCCGACGAAAAGTTCTCCGCGCTCATCACATTCGCGCAGAGATGGCGGAACCT